>PXCK01000224.1 GCA_003566635.1 Balneolia bacterium
AATATGTTGGCCGACCTACGCCATTGTCATTTGCTGACAGGCTTACTGAGCATTACGGGACCGGGAAAATTTATTTAAAACGTGAAGATCTGTGCCATACAGGTGCCCACAAAATCAATAATACTATAGGTCAAATTCTGCTTGCTCAAAAAATGGGTAAAAAACGAATAATAGCTGAAACAGGAGCGGGCCAGCATGGAGTTGCAACCGCTACAGTTTGTGCTAAGTTCAACATGGAGTGCATTGTGTATATGGGGAAAGAAGACATGAGGCGTCAAAAGCTGAATGTTGACCGTATGCGACTAATGGGCGCAAAAGTTGTAGGCGTTGAAAGTGGATCTCAAACATTAAAAGATGCAACAAATGAAGCTATTCGTGACTGGGTGACCAACGTTGAAAATACTTTCTATATAATCGGGTCGGTTGTTGGGCCTCATCCTTATCCCATGATGGTTCGTGATTTTCATGATGTTATTGGAGCTGAAACCGAAGAGCAAATCATGGAACTGGAAGGTAGACTACCCGACCATGTATTAGCCTGTGTTGGTGGTGGAAGCAATGCGATTGGAATTTTTCACCAATTTATAGATAAACCGGAAGTTCGGTTAATTGGTATTGAAGCAGCAGGCGAAGGAGTAGAAACCGGAAAAACAGCCGCGACATTTTCTAAAGGTAAACCCGGTGTGCTACATGGTTCACTAAGTTATCTGCTACAAACACAGCAAGGACAGGTTGAGTTGGCTCACAGCATAAGTGCAGGTTTAGATTATCCGGGAGTTGGACCTGAGCATTCGCATTTATTCGATTCAGGAAGAGTTTCTTATGTTCCCGTAACCGATAAAGAAGCTATGGATTCTCTCAAGCTTGTATCTGAGTTGGAGGGTATCATTCCAGCCATTGAAACAGCGCATGCTTTTGCGTGGCTCGAAAAGCTGATGCCAACATTGTCGAAAAAAGACATAGTTGTAATTAATTGCTCCGGCAGGGGTGACAAAGACATGGGAACCATATCCGAATATTTTTATTGATTTATGAGTGAAGCTGTAAAAACTACCAACCGTTTGGAATCTGTTTTTATAAACAGAAAGCCTGATACTAAAATCATGAATCTGTTTATCACAGCCGGATATCCTACATTAGAGGATTCGGCTGAGTTGATTCTGGGTTATGAAAAAAACGGTGCCGATATCATTGAGTTGGGAATGCCGTTTAGCGATCCTCTTGCTGATGGCCCAACTATACAATATTCAAGCGATATTGCCATCAAAAATGGCACAAAGATGGACGATATTTTCCAAATTGTTCGAGATGTGCGAGTCTCTTCCGAAATTCCTATTGTGTTGATGGGATATTTGAATCCCTTACTATTTTATGGATTAGAAGACTTTTTCAAGAATGCATCTGAAGCAGGTGTTGATGGGTTAATTTTACCTGATGTGCCGGTAGAGGAATCTGGCTTGATTCAGGAACTATGTAATCAGTATAACTTACCACTAATTTATTTGGTTGCCCCAAATAGCACGAATGAAAGAATGCAAGTAGTTGACAAACATTCAAAAGGTTTTGTGTATTGCGTTTCAGTAACAGGTGTTACGGGTGCAAGAACGAAAGATGAAGTTGAAAATTCAGTCAATAAATTTATTTCAAGAGTAAAAGAAAATATTTCCCAAAATCCTGTTTTAGTTGGGTTCGGGATTAGTTCTCACGAAGATGCCATGCAAATTAGCAAAGATCTAGACGGCTTTGTTGTTGGCAGTGCACTTATTAATAACATTCGTGCGTTAGAAAGTGAAAACAATTGGAAACGTGAACACTTCAAATTTGTTCGTTCATTAAAGTTCGGCAAGTAATTTTGCTTTCACTATAAAAGCATTATCTTCGAATGTTCACACAAATAAACAACAATATGTTATCTAAAAAATTACATTTAGCCCTTTTAGTTGTTCTTCTTTCAATTAGTAGTATATCACTAGTTGGTTGCCAGGGAGATTTTCGTCCTGAAGCTCGTGGAAGTCATAGCGAAATTCTGGTAATTATGGATTCTACCATGATTGGAAACAGCGAAACTTATACAGCACTACAACATACGTTTGGCGCACCTATAATGACTATGCCACGACCGGAACCACGTTTTGACTTGGTTTTTCGTGATCTGCGTACAAATGTGGATATGGATTTAATGCAAGGCTTTAAAAATGTAATTATTGCCGCTCCAATAGACGATGATACGAATGTTGCAACTTATCTTAGATCTATGTTGGCAGAAAACGTTCGTGAATCAGTGAGACAAGGAAATAGTTTTTACTTCCCTCAGGAAAACGTTTGGGCAAGGGACCAATTGGTTATGATACTTACGTCAGACTCTGATGAATCCTTATCGCAAAAAATCAGAACCAACGAGAGACGTGTCATGCAGGAAATCAGAGATTTAGAATTAGATCGCTGGCATCGTTATGTGTACAGAAGAGCAGAGCAGGTAGATTTATCGAGAGATATTTTGGAGCGTCATGGTTGGACGTTCCGTATTCAGCATGATTACAGAGTTGGAGTAGATACAACAGACTTTTTAACCCTTAGAAGATTTTTGCATGATAACGATCGCTGGATTTGGGTTAACTGGATTGATAATGTTGACAATATTGATGAACTTGATTACGAGTGGATTAATGCCAGACGTGATAGTTTGAACAGAACGTTTATACAGGGTGGATCTGAAGGCAAATTTGTGACAACGGATTTTGAACGACCTATGGAGCAGCGTTTCTTTACCAGAAACGACAAAGATATTTTTGAAATAAGAGGGTTGTGGCGAATGGAAAACGATTTGATGGGCGGCCCTTTTATCAATTACACCATGTTTGATGAAGAAAATAATCGTCTTTATATGATGGAATACGCCCAGTTTTCTCCAAGATGGGATCAGCGTAGATTTTTATACCAATTTGAAGCAATGGCTCGGACTTTTATATCAGATCCTGCATCAATCGTTGCTTCTAACGAATAATATTAAATAGTAGAATGTCATTAGAAATAAACGGAAAACTTAAGCAAGTTTTACCAATGCAATCAGGTCAGGGGAAAAATGGTCCTTGGCAAAAACAAGAATTTGTGATCGAAACACAAAGTCAGTATCCGAAATTAATTTGTTTTACACTTTGGGGTGATAAAGCAAATATGGTAGCAAATGCAACTCCCGGTGAGGACATCAAAGTATTTTTTGATGTTGAGAGTCGCGAGTATAATGGCAGATGGTATACTGATGCAAAAGCATGGAAGGTGGAAACCGGAAATCAAGGCGGAATGGGACCTAATGATATCCCACCACCATCTGATACTGATTTACCACCAACGTTTGACGACGACGATTTACCTTTCTAAAATCTGAAAGTAGCAGAAACGGTAACGTAGTTTATCCAGGAAAAGTTAAAGACCTGATCAACGTCAGCGCCACCTTCTAAGATTCTGTAACCGCTTTGAAGCGTGAACGAATCGCTGACGTTGTAGGATAAACCTAACCAAACATCTGTAGCGCGCCCTTGTGGACCGAATAGGGTTTCACCATCTAATATTAAAGATAATCTGTCGTTAAACTTTTTCTTGGTATATAAATGGATTAGAGGAACAAAACCCAAATCTGTATTTTCTTCATCAAGGTTGTTTTGTCGCAGTCTGACTTTTGCATCTCTAATTAAAAATGCAGGTCCTGCGCCGAGAGTCCAGCTATCATTATCTAAGAATGTGTAGCGATAGGTAAAGCGAAAATTGTTGAATTGGTAAGTACCCCGTATGTTTTCATTTCCGCTGAAGGTTGCATTTTCAAAGAAAGTGTCCATAGGGAGCTGTCCGGTGCCTGTTACTGAAAGTGGAGCAAAGAGCAGTCGAAATGTGTGACGCTCTGCTAAGGTAGCATAAGCATAGATTCGATAATAAGGATTGATGTCAGTTCCAATAAGATCTAGCATGTCGAACTTGGTGCCGCCTTCATTTGGAATACGTACGTCGTTAGTTGTAAACCATACACCACCACCTTCTAACTTAACCTGAAATTCCTGTGCAATTGTTTCAGCGTTTGTTATAAAAAGCGCAGTAAAAATAATTAAGGGTGCAAAAATTTTTTTCATAATATTTATTAATTAAGCCGTTGCTGTTTAGTAAGTTAACGGTAATTAGATAAATAAAATTCCATAGATAGATTAGGTTTTATCTTTGCTTGAGGTTGGCTGATTAGAAACTATGACCTAACCCGAATTATTCACGAAAGTATATAATTTAAAGCATAAACCATTGAACACTAGCGATATAGATTATTCCTGTATACACTCAAATTTTGATGTGGTTAGAATGCAGCACTCCGAGCGAAGCGATTCCCACGCAGTGCACCGAACGAAGTGATTCCCGCGCAGCGCAATTCCATGCTAGCTTCGTTGAAGTTGAAAAAGTCATGCTCAGTGTACTAAGGTACCCTTCCGCTGATTTTCCACCTTCGCCTTGTTACCAAGAAAATTTCTTGGTGAATAATCCGGGCTAAGTGAAATATTGATTTCAGTAAATATAGATTCTATTAGAGTAGCTGCAAATACTACTCAATCCCCACACCCTTATAAATATGAATTGTTGATGGAATTGATTTGAGAGTCCCGCTCCAGGTGTTTTTCATCTCAAAATGATTTGAAATCAATTCAAACATATCCCGATTCAAGTTACATCCACCTGCTATACATTTTTGAGTTCCGTTTAACCTATGCTGCCATTTTTGAGTACTTTGCTTATTCGACAAACCGTGTTCCACAAAAGTATAATGCCCTGAAGGTTTTAAAACACGTCTGATTTCCTTTAAAAGAATTTCCGGGTTCTTTACCGTACAAAGAACAAAAGCAGTATTGATGAAATCGAAGTGATTATCAGGAAAGGGTAGGGTTTCATCATTTACCGGAAAATACGTAACCTTAACGCCGGTTTTAAGTTCTCTTTTTTTTACCAAACGATGCTTGGTTTTGAATACATCAGTTGCCGTAATATGTGTAATGTGATTTGGATAATAGCTAAGGTTTAAGCCTGTACCAATGCCAATTTCAAGTACATTTCCATTGGCTTCTTTCAGAAGTTCTTCTCGTAAATTGCCAATTATATCCGGCTTCAATGACCAATCTGTCAAATAAGGCAGGATATGTTTTTCATAAAAAGAGCACATTATTTGCTGTGTCGCTTTTCAAGCTCTTTTACTAAATCTTCTAATTTTAAACCTTTTTCAGTAAGCAAAAGCATTAAGTGAAAAAGCAGGTCAGATGCTTCGTAAACAAATTCTGAATCATCATCATTTTTGGCTGCAATGACAGTTTCTACAGCTTCTTCACCAACTTTTTGAGCTACTTTATCAAGACCTTTGGCAAAAAGTGATGAAGTGTATGAGCCTTCCGGCATTGTTTCTTTACGCTTGATTAATAAATCTTGTAGCTGATTCAGAAAACTAATGTTGTTTGCCGGAGCATCGTTAAAATTATGGAAGCAGGTATCGTTTCCCGTGTGGCAAGTTGGACCTTTGGGATTCGCTGTTACAACTAAAGCGTCAGAATCACAATCGAAATGCATTGACACCAATTCAAGAAAATTACCTGAGGTTTCGCCTTTAATCCAAACTTCATTCCTGCTACGACTGTAGAACGTTACCAAACCTGTTTCTTGTGTTTGGGTAACGGTCTCGGGCGACATATATCCCAGCATTAAAACCTGAAGGGTTTTGGCATCCTGTATTACGGCAGGAATGAGGTTGTTGGTATCAAATTTGAGCGTTTTTGTATCAATCATAAATCAAAAATTTAGGCGAACCGCAATGTCGGCTTTTGCCATTTCCTCTTTTAAATGTTTAATTTCAATTTCTTTAAAGTGAAATATGGAAGCGGCTAATACAGCATCAGCCTCACCAAGTTTTATGGCATCAATACAATGATCAATAGTACCGGCACCACCGCTTGCGATAAGTGGAACCGGTGCAGCTTGGCTTACTTTTTTGAGCAATTCATTATCAAAACCGGATTTGGTTCCATCTTTATCCATACTAGTAAGTAGTATTTCACCTGCTCCAAGCTCGGCGGTTTTTTTAGCCCAATCTATGGCATCCAGACCTGTATTATGGGTACCGGCTTTTGTGTAAACAAGCCAACTGTCATTCGAGCGACGCGCATCTATGGCAGCGACTATACATTGGCTACCATATTTGGCTGCGGCTTGCGTAATCAAATCGGGATTGGTGACTATACTGCTATTTAAGGAGATTTTATCGGCCCCGGCGTTTAATAAATCACCTATTTCATCAACAGCACGAATGCCTCCTCCAACCGTAAACGGAATTTGAATGTGGCGAGAAATTTTATCTACCAATTCAATTAGCGTTTTCCGTTTTTCGTTAGTGGCGGTTATATCAAGGAAGACAAGCTCATCGGCTCCTTCATCGCTGTAACGTTTAGCGAGTTCAACCGGGTCTCCGGCATCACGTAATCCCTCAAAATTCACCCCTTTCACAGTTCGCCCGTTTTTTATATCCAGGCAGGGTACAATACGTTTAGCTACCATTCAAAATTTAATTAAAATCCTATTCGGAATATTGTTTTATCGAGGACAAAGGAAAGTAGTAAGAAAATCATTCCCGGTACTAAAAATGTCATATAACGGTCATGTCGATCAAAATAAATTAACTCATCAATTTGGGATGTTTCCAGCTCATCCAGTTCACGGTAAACCCGTCGAAGTTCTTCATTATCACGGGCTCTAAGATAAATACCACCGGTCATTTCAGCCATTTCGGTCATTAAAGGCTCATCAATATCAACGGCAATATTGAAATAACGACGCCCGAAAACAGGGTCATCTACCGGATAAGGGGCAGTTCCCTCTGTACTTGCACCAATAATGTGCATACGAACGCCCATTGCCCGTGCCATTTGAGCTGAGGTTATCGGATCAATTTCTCCGGCATTATTTTCCCCATCGGTCAATAATATGATGACTCGTGATTCGGCATCACTGTCACGTAGACGGTTTAAAGCCGTTGCAACACCCATACCAATGGCTGTTCCGTCTCGTACTATTCCCAAATCCAGCATTTGTAATTGTGTTCTTACAAGCCTGTGATCGAGGGTTGGAGGTACAAGGGTAATACTTTCGCGCGCAAAAACAACGAGTCCAATTCGGTCGTTTACTCGTTGTTCAACAAATTCTTCAGCTATGGCTTTCACTGCTTCAAGTCGGTTTGGTTTTAAGTCTTCAGCCAACATTGACGAAGAGATATCGATAACCAAGACCATATCGATTCCTTCTACAGATCGTTCTATGGTAACATTTTCTATTTGCGGACGTGCTAAAGCAGTAATAATTAAAATTACAGCAATCAACTGGAATAATCCGGTCACCCAAGCGCCATAAGCGCGCCAACCTTTGGTGGTTTCATTGAAAATCTTGGTTCGTGAGAAAAGTATAGCTCCGGTTCGACGTGTTTTGAAAGCCCAGTACTTATAGACCGTAACAACAGGTATAATCAACAAAGCCCAAAACCATTCAGGGTTTTCCCAAATCATGCTTTGTCCTCCTTGGTTTCATCACCGGCTCCAAAATGTATGCGGTTGTATTCTTTCCGCATGGCCTCGATTCTCATACGATCGGATTTTCGGAATTCATCCAATAAATATTCAGCTTTTTTGATGTTCTCCCGAATCATTGATCGGTCTGGAGTAAATTTGGCGAACTTTACCATGTCCGCTTCGCGTAAAATACTAACGACTTCGTCTGTCATTCTGTTGGCACCTCGAATGGCAAAGAGGTTCTGCTCTACCTCCCGTGTTGTCTGCTCCAAAGCAGGGAAGCGGTTCACAACCTCCAGATATCCGCGTAAGCTGTACGTTATTTCAACATAATAAGTGTCTATATCTATTGTATCGATTATCTCTCTGAGTTTAGCGAGGTCTTTCGCTAAAATAGTTGTAGGATCGGTAAAAGGTGGAGCAGCAGGAACCGGTTGGGGTTTTTCTTCAGCAGCAGGTCGTGATTTATATTTTTTGTAATACCAAAAAGCAATAGCGGCAAGAGTTAATAATAATAGCGCCAGTAAAATGTATGGCCAGATAGAGGCTGCAAACTCATATAATGGCTTTAGCGGACGAAGTTCTTCATCGGTTAATGTTGACCGAAAGAAAAGTGGAAAGTCGGGTAAGGGGAGTATAATAGCTTCGCCGTCTTCGGCAATTAAGGATATATTTAGGTTTTCAAGAAGAATGTCTTCACTACTGAAAAATTGAAATCCATACACAACACTATCGGCTCCGGCAGGGGTGCTAAAGCGGTTTTTATATCTAAACTCTAAATCAGTATGAAAAGCAGTTGAATCGGGGAAGATGACTTCAGAAAAATCTTCAATGTTATCTACTACAACTGAGATTTCAAAGGGCTGACCGATTCTTAGGCTATCGGTAGAGCTGCCAATACGGGCTGTTTGAGCTGTGATCGAATCAACCCAAAAAGCAAAAATGAGAAATAAAAGTAAGGTTGAAATCAGTTTACGCATTAGTAGCGATTGTGTCTCTTTTGGAAAAGGTTTATAAGGGACTCAATATAAGAGTTATTGGTGTAGAGCATGGCGTGATCAACGTTAAGTTTTGTAAGCCTTTCTCTAAGTTCATTTTTCTCTCTTAGACGGCGAGCTTTGTATTGTTTGCGAACATTTTTGTCGCTTGTATCCACTAACGTATATGCTTTAGTTTCGGTATCGAGCAGAGGTACAATACCCATATTCGGCAGGTCGGTTTCCATTTCGTCGTCAACACAGAGGCAAATAAGATCGTGTTTCTTGTTCATCACTTTAAGCGCTTTATCATATCCCTCATCCTGCATGTCACTGATTAGAGTGATGATGGAGCGTCGTCTTAGAATTCGGTTAATGTAATCTAAAGCTGTACGGGTGTCGGTACCGGTTCCTTTGGGTTTGGTGGTGAAAATTTCCCGAATAAGTCGAAGTACGTGTTTTTTGCCTTTTCTTGCCGGTATAAAAAGCTCGATTTGATCGGTATAGAGTAAAAGCCCGACTTTGTCATTATTTTTGATGGCACTAAAAGCAAGAAGGGCCGCCAGCTCTGTAGCAAGATCCTTTTTCCGCTGATTGATACTGCCAAACAAACCGCTCGGAGAAATATCCACGCATAGCATGAGTGTTTGTTCACGCTCTTCTTCAAAAATTTTGATGTAGGGTTCGTCGCTTCGGGCGGTAACGTTCCAATCAATCAAGCGGATGTCATCTCCAAAATAATAAGGGCGAACTTCCGAGAAAGCCATTCCTTTTCCTTTGAAGGCAGAAAGGTATTCGCCACCGAAGAGATTGTTGACCAAACCTTTAGTGCGGATTTCGAGATATCTGACTTTTTTGAAAATTTCTTTTGACTGCATGAATGATTTTACAATAAAGATCGAAAAACTAACGTGAAATGCCCTGCTTCATTGCAGAATCATCGGATAGTTTGGTATCTTTGAGCGGTAATTTATTATTAAAGTTCAGTAGATTCGAAAGTTATCAAGTTACGCTTCACTGAACATAACTAACACCCAAAATAAGGATTTTTTTTCATGTTAATTGGAGTACCTAAGGAGATTAAAACGCATGAAAACCGCGTAGCATTATTGCCGGGCGGCGCTGCTGATTTAATTAGACACGGACACGATATTATTGTTGAAAAAGATGCCGGCGAGGGAAGCGGTTTTCCCGATGAGCTGTACATTGAAGCCGGAGCGAAAATTATTGATTCTGCTGCCGATGTATGGGCGAAAGCCGAAATGATTATGAAGGTAAAAGAGCCTATTGCCAGTGAATATCCACATATGCGCAAGGGACAAATTATATTTACCTACTTCCACTTTGCAGCAAGCGAAGAACTTACGCAAGCGGTTATCGATTCAGGCGCTATTGCTATCGCTTACGAAACAGTAGAAAAAAGCGACCGCTCACTACCACTTTTAGTACCTATGAGTGAAGTAGCAGGGCGCATGTCGGCTCAGGAAGGTGCCAAGTATTTAGAACGAGTACACGGCGGTCGCGGCGTTTTATTAGCCGGTATTCCCGGCGTGTTGCCTGCCAATGTTATGGTGCTAGGTGGCGGTATCGTTGGGGTAAGTGCCGCTCGTATTGCAGCGGGGATGGGTGCTAATGTATTTATTTTTGATATCAGCGTCCCACGCTTACGTTATTTAGATGAAGTGATGCCCAAGAATGTAACGACTGTATTTTCATCTGAAAGTAATATTCGCGAGATGCTTCCACTTATGGATTTGGTAATTGGGGCAGTATTGATTCCGGGTGCAAAAGCACCTCATCTCATTAAGAGAGATATGCTTCCAACCATGAAAAAAGGTGCTGTAGTTGTGGATGTTGCCATTGACCAGGGGGGATGTATAGAAACGGCTAAACCTACAACTCACGATAATCCTACCTATATAATTGATGATGTTGTACACTACTGTGTAGCGAACATGCCGGGTGCAGTTCCACATACTTCAACAATTGGATTAACAAATGTTACCCTACCTTATGCAACTCAAATTGCTAATAAAGGGTGGGAGAGAGCCATTATAGAAAATCATGAGTTAGAACGCGGATTAAATGTGGCTTATGGTAAAATCGTTTATAAAGATGTTGCCGATGCTTTCGACATGGAGTACACTCCAATGGAAGATTTCTGGAAATATCTGTCGAAAATTTAGTAAGATTACACTGATTTAGCTGATTTGAAACCTTCGTCCTTTATTGGGCGGAGGTTTTTTTATTGGTGTATGTACTTTTGTTAGAGAATTGTTAAATTTTGATTGACTTTTAAATGGGGGGGGGTATTTTTGTTAAACCTTATAACAAAAACCTAACTTAATAAGTAATATGAAAAAAATAGTTTCTCTAGTAGTCTCTTTAGTATTCTTGACTTCAGGTATTTTGAATGCTAATAATGTTCAATCATGTAGTTGGTCGACTGGTAGTTGCAATTCCACAGCTTGGCAGTATGACGGGTTTTATGTGATTGTATCTATATGTGGCAATAACGTCTATGAATGGGAAATTGAAGGAGAACATAATTTTCCTCCAGAAATGTGTGAAGACGATGAAATTGGACAGTTCTAATAAAATATTGGTTACATTCAACCCATTTAACGCATATAGGGTAATTCTTTTGATTATCTTATATGCGTTTTTTTATAGTAAGATTACATATTCACAGGATTTACCACAGTATAGTATTTTAGAATTATTGGCTGACACCAATATTCATGAAATAAACTTGGATGTGGTTGAACCTTTAGAAGTAAAAGATGGTATCTCAATCCCAGATACGTATTTACAAAATGGGCAAAGACAATTTCATGGACGGCTAACTTCAACTACCATTTTTAATGGTGATTTGTTAGTTGCTGATAATACGAATCAAATGATTTATAGACTAAATGAGAATGATGAACTTGAATATGTAGTAGGTAGAAGTGGACGTGGGCCAGGGGAGTTTTTAGATTTGTATCACTTAGCAGCGAATGAAAACTATTTGTTTGCCCAGGATAGGAGAAATTCTAAAACATTCATTTTGGATAAAAATTTTAATGTTGTTCATGAAATTCTAACATCTTTACTCGCAAAAACTGTAGCTACTAATGACTTCATTTTCCACACTGGTATTAGTAGAATTAATGATTACTTGAGAATTAATAAATCATCCCATCCTTTTGAAGAAATTGGAACTTTTTTAGAACAAATAATACCGATTGGTATGCAACCGGGAGGTTACAGATTTAGCCGTAGTGCCACAAGCATAAATGGAGAGCTATTGTTTGCTGTGAATCCAATGTCTTATTTATTCATATTTGATAAGTATCTAACTCATATTAAATCAATTAGATTGACGAGTACAGAAATTAATACCATTCTTTCTAATAATGCACCACCTATTCCAACAATGGAGACAGACTTGGAAAAAATTAGAGTTGCTAATGTGTTTGGTGATAAAGCAATTCTATCTAATAGGGATATATTAATAAGTGTTAGACATACGTTGTATCACTTAAAATTTAATGGTAGCAACTATAAACTCAAAAAAGCATATAAATTTTCAGATCCAAATTCAGATGATTCAAGTCCATTACATCTTTATGGTTTTACATTTGATGAGAATTCTAACCGAATTTGCATAGCATCAATCTTTGTAACAGAGCTTGTTTGCTATCCTCTTATATTGGAATAGTGGTGGGAGAAAGTAACAAAATCGATAGTTTCTTTAATTGGCGCTAATGATGAAACATTAAACTTGTGATAAAATATTTTTTTGGGGAAGTATCACTTAGAGACTCTTCAGTATATTCAACTGAATTTATTCTCTTTCTCGGCATTTTGAATCTTTTCCCAAAAAGATTTTGGAGATACTATTTTCTCTGCTTTCGCATCATTCAGCCCTCTGTTTATCATATTTTGTTGGGAAGGGGAAAGAGTATCCCACAAGTCTGTTTGATAACTTTCTTTAAGTCAATCAAGTAAAGTTATTGTATCCTCGTCTGAGAGGTTATTTATCCAATTAATAAGGTCAAGTTTCTTTTTATTTAACTCTGAAGTGGTCATAATGAATATTAATAAATTTAGCCTTTAAATCAAACTAACGGTTTTATTTCACACTATCTCGTTACATAATTAGGAAGTCGCATTGCCAGATATAACCCCATCAATAAGCTTAATAAAGCCGAAATACCGTATACCATTGTATTACCGCCAAAGGCAAAAAGCAGACTTATTCCAATTGGCGCAACTGTCTGCGAAAACTTAAGTAACATACCGTTTAGGGATAAAATTGCGGCGCGACTTTCAAGGTTAGTTAAGCCTGATATCATTGTTATAATTACCGGTAAATTTATGCCTTGTGCCAATCCAAATAAGAAGATAACTAAACCGAGTGTGAACATATTCGGCATTAGTGGCATCAGGATTAAAGCAAGCGTATAAATTCCGTAAGAAAACTTTAGTAAGCCGGCTTCTGTAAATCGAGCTGCCAGTTTCCCAAGGAGAAAAGATGAAGTACCATTAGAAATTGCCACTATAGAAACAAGTGAACCAATTATTACGGTTGAGGATGTAAAGGTATCGTTTATATAAAACGGTAAAAAAGTGATAATAGGACCATAAAGCATTAAAAAAGAAACTACTGTTGCGAAAAACAATATTTTGATGCGCTTGTCACCCAGATTTTCTCTTACATTTTTGAAATATATTCGAAGAGATGTTTTTCGGGTGGGTTCGGGATTGTCAAGCTTGTAATAAATTAAAAAAGCGATTGGTATAGCTAAAATGGGTAGGTGAAAAGGGTAATTCCAGCCCAGTACAGCTAAACTTCCACCAATTATTGGGTACAATGTTGCTCCGGCACCCAATACCGACGAATTGTACCCCATTGCAGCTGCACGATCATTGCCGGAAAACAAGTCACCAATCATAGTAACATTAAGCGATCCAATGGCTGCAACACCAATACCCTGAATAAAGCGAAGTGTTAATAACCATTCAAAACTTGGAGCAAACCCACACAAGAAGCCTGCAAATCCAAATAGGAATACAGATGGAATGATGATTCGTTTTCGACCGTATAAGTCAGCTGCAACTCCTAAAAGTGGGCTTAATACAATACCCGGAAGTGTAAATACAGTAATTAATAGTGCCACCCTGCCAAGACTTAAATCAAATGTTTCTGCTACAAGTGGCAGAGCAGGTGTTATGCTGGATACACCCATAACAGCTGCAAGAGTAATCATGAATATGATGTGCAGATTCGGATTCTTGTAAACCGGATTAGTTGATTTTTCTTGCACTATTTTTAGTCAATACCCTCTTATTATTTTAGATTGAATTTAACCCGAATTATTCACGAAAGGATAAAATTTAAATCTTATACTATAAAAAAATTGTATTTAGAAAAATCCTACACTCACTCAAATTTGGGTGTGGTTTAAATGCTGCACTCCTAGCGAAGCGATTCCCACGCAGTGAAATTCCATGTTAGCTGCGTTGAAGTTGAAAAAATCATGCTCAGGGTACTAAGGTACCCTTCCGCTGATTTTCCCTCTTCGCCTTGCTACCAAGAAAATTTTTTGGTGAATAATCCGGGTTAAGATTCTTGGGTAACAATAATAGAAATTAAATCATTTGATTTAAAAGAGATAAAGGTTTTCATTTTTAGCAAAAGGAGTTTTCCTCGATAACTTGCCCCGGCTTGCTTTTGGGGCGATTAGGGCACATTTATTACATTTAAGATAGATTTGCTCCGGTTTGCAGACAAAAAGCAAAAATGCAGATATTCCCTTACCTAAAATCGTGCTCCAAATGAGTAAACGAGCATAAAATTATTTCTTGGGCTGCTCATTATATTTACACTTAGTGGGCCGACTAATGTTTCAATTCCGTAACCTGCACTGAATCCGTAAAATAAATTGTCGGGCTCTAGCCCAAAATCAAAAATGTCTGATCTGTCTGCTAAATTAGAACGCACATTTATAAAATTGTCCTCAAAAATTTCAAACTGCAATCCCAAACTCAAAGATTTTATCGAGCTTGAATTAATTTCAAAGGGTCTGTAACCTACTAAATCGGGAAAGCCACCTAAATAAAATTGTTTATGAAGAGGTAGCTGACTTCTGCTTGCAGCTCCAAGCCAACTTCCTGCTTGTAATACCCAATAATCTGATAATTGGAAAAAGCCTCTCCATTTAAGTTCGGCTCGGAAAAAGTTTTGTGCATTATCCAGAAAAGCAAAACTCTGACCCACGTTAATATCAAGAGCATGACCTCTGGTTGTAAAGTTTAACCGGTCCAGGTTATCCTGTTGAAAGGTATAATAAATTTGAGTGATGGTTGATGTACCACCCGGGAAATTGAAGTCGCCAACATCTCGTGATACATTAAAAACTTCTTGTCTTAATCCAATACCGGATAGATACTTATCGGTCATTACGGGCAAAAAGAGCGCTTCCCCAAAAAAAGCATTTGTATTATAACGTGCTGCTCTATTTCCATCTTCGTCAAACAAATCAATCACTTGTCGGGAAACATTCGCTCTTACACTAAGTGCAAAATAGGAATCAATTCCTAAGTAGTTGAAATACCTCCCGTCAACATACCACGACTCTCCCAATTTCGCTGTTAAACGTGTAATTGAGGTTAGGTTAAATAAATTACGAAAGGTAGTATTAAAAAGAAGGGTAGCATCGTCGAAGTTATTGTAATTGAAACCAAAACGGAATTGATCTTGCCGTTTTTCAATAACACGTATAATCAAAAAATGCTCATTGCTATTATCAGGATCATGAATTATCTGATAACTAACCTTATCAAAAAACTGCATACCGTAAACAGCCTCGATTGCTTCTTCAAGTTTGTCTACATTAATGAGTGTGTTTTCCTCAATCATCAACCTGCCTTTAATTTGGTTTGATGATGCATCTCTATTTCCTTCAACCTTAATCTGAGAGATAAAATATTCGTCTGTTCGGGTGGGTTCTGCTTCAACAGCGGATAGTACAGGTCTTGATTCACGAACTGTGTCGTAAATTGTTTTGATTTCTTCCATCTTCTCGCGAGCCATAGCTTCCCCCAAATAAATTAGCGAATCTGAAAATGGGAAATCAGCAACGCCAAAGCTAACAATTTCTTCTGAAAATAGGGCCAAATCGGCTAAACTTGCTGATTTTTCAACAGAAGCTTTAATGCCAAATGATACAGTTTGGTCTAAAATTACAAATATATTAGTTAGCTCTTCTTTTTCCTTAAGTGGCGCGCTAACATTTACGGCAATTACTATATCTGCACCCATTTCAAAAGCTTCTTCAACGGGCAGGTTTCTTACAACACCACCATCAACAAGTAATCTTCCATCGACTTCTTTAGGAGCTAGAGCTGAAGGAATAGAAATACTGGCTCGAATAGCATCAGCAAGATCTCCACTATTCAATACAACTTTTTCACCGTTCTCAAGGTCTGTAGCTATACACATAAACGGAATAGGAAAATCTAAAAAATCTTGTTCGCCTGCATAACTCCAGGTTAGTCTTCGGAGTAGCATTTCCACTCTATGTCCTGCAACTAAGCCCGAAGGTAATGAAATACTACGTTCAACAATAGGCAGAGTAAGCATAAAAAGACCGTCCCACTCTTTTTCTTCCATAGGAATGTTTCGTCTTCTTACATTGTCGGAAAATAGGTTTTCCCAGTTAATACTCCCTGCAATTTCTTCAAGTTCATCTGTTGTATAACCTATGGCATATAGCCCACCAACCAAGGCACCCATACTGGTACCTGTTACGTAATCTATTGGAATTCCGGCTTCTTCTAATACTTTTATTACACCAATGTGTGCAAATCCTTTAGCACCACCACCGCTTAACGCCAATCCAACCTTAAGTGGTCTGTCATCATTACTGGAATAAGATAATGCGGGGATAGCAGATAGAGTCAAAAATGTTGCACTAAGTAATAATGCAAAGCGTAGCATAAAATGAGAGACGAAAATTAGTATTGAGAAAAAATGTCTGCCAATTGGCTATCTAAGCCTTTGGTCGATACGGGGTTAAATTCCTTTTGTGTCAAGATAGCAAATAAGTGTTTATACTTTTCAAAAACTTCTAATCTAAATTCATCGGGCAGGGAAGACGGTTGACCTGTTTTACCATCAAAGCCACGACTCATCAACCATTCACGGACAAATTCTTTGGAAAGTTGTTTTTGAGGCAATCCCTTTTCAAAAGCATCGGAATATTCTGAGGCGTAAAAATAACGGGAAGAATCAGGTGTGTGAACTTCATCCATTATATGAATTTCACCGTTATAAATTCCGAATTCATATTTGGTATCAACCAGAATTAATTCTTTTTGTTGGGCTAATTCGGTACCTCTTTCGAAAAGTTTTAAGGCAAAATTTTCAACTTGAGTGTAAATTTCTTCAGGAACAATTTTTTGCTTCAAAATATTTTCCCTTGAAATGTCTTCGTCATGGCCTTCGATTGCTTTGGTAGTTGGAGTAATGATTGGTGACTCAAACTTTTGGTTCATTTTGAGCCCATCAGGAAGCTTAACACCACAAAGATGCCTTTCACCTGATTTATAAGTTCTCCAGGCGTGGCCTGCTAAGTATCCTCTAACGACTATTTCAATTGGAATGGGGGTACACTTTTTTGCAATAGTAACATTAGGGTGAGGAACATCAATAATGTGAGTAGGTAAAATATCAGACACATTATCAAAGAAATACTTTGATAGGGTATTCAAGATTTGACCTTTAAATGGGATAGGCTTATCCAGAATAACATCGAAAGCAGAAATTCTATCAGTAGCAACTATTGCAATGGTGTTTTCATTTAGGGTATAGACATCTCGTACTTTACCTCTGTATGGTTCACCAAACCCTTTAACATTAGTTAGATAAACGGCATCGAAGAGAATATTGGTTTGAATCACAGGTTTGCTAAATTGTTGATTTTCTTTCTATAAGCACCGGGTCAATAGTAGCCTGCATCAATGGGATACTGTTGTCTTTATAACGCTCTGCTAATCGCTGGATAGCTCTAATTCCCACATCGTACATTGCCTGATCTACTGTAGTTAACCCCAGGTAATGAGATACTTTAATATTGTCGTAGCCTACAAGAGCCACATCAGATGGTATAGACAGGCCCATTTCTTTAATTGCATGCATTGCGCCTATTGCCTGAGCATCATTGGAGCAAAAAATGGCATCCGGTAATTCGCCTCTCTGTTTAAATATTTTTATGGCTTCATAGCCGGCTTCCTCGCTATAACCAGCATGTTTACGGGTAATGCCGGTAACAAAATATTGGTCTTCTAGCTCAATACCTTGCTTCGTTAAGGCATCGCGAAAGCCTTTTTCACGCTCATCAGAAACCGTAGATTTTGAGTGTGAGCGAATCATACCTATTCTTTTGTAGCCTTTATTAGCCAATAGTTCTCCGGCTTTGAATCCTCCTGAGTAATCATCCCAATAAAAATAATCATAGTCAGAGTGTTTTGTACCCACAAGAATTACAGGGATATCATAGTCCTGTAGCCTTTTATTTATGTTTTCAGGAATATTAATTGAAAACACAATTAATCCATCAGGTATTCCTCTGTCAACAAATCGTTTGAAATTTTCTTCGGGATCGTCAGAACCAGTATTGTAAATAATAAAGTCTAAATCGAGCTTAGCTATTTCATCTTTTACGCCTTTAAGTACTTCATTAAAAAACGGCGTAGTGAATGTAGGTACGGCAACGGCAATAATTTGAGGCTGCCGTTTAGCCAACATCCTTGCACTCACCTGTGGATGGAAATCCAGTTTGTCTATAGCTTTTTGTACTTTTTCTTTTGTTGAATCCGAAACATAAGGAGACTCATTCAATACTCTTGAAACAGTGGATATTGCAACTCCCGCTTCATTTGCTACATCATAAATGGTTGTTTTTTTTGCCATATTAAGAAGGGATTAAACGATATTTTGAACCGTGTAAGTTAGCATTTGGGCTAAATAATTATATTTTTTTTGAAAATCTTCCAATAATCTGGTCAAGTTAAGAAATCTTTGGTTTAATGCAATACTATATGGTCAAAAAACCGAGTGTTTTGTAAGCAAATAAATAAACTTCTTAAGGTATTTGGGCATTTTAGTTTTAATAGCTTAGGATATGGATTATTAATGCTTATATTAAATCAAGTTTGGTTCTTAAATATGCAAACAATTTCAGCAGTGGTACATTCGTGAAAATAAGTTCGAAAAGAAAAATAATCTTTTAATGTGCTACATTATCTCAAATTATGCCTTTTTGTAGATGACAATGTTTAGATACCGGAATGCTCAATAATTAATCTTTCTCTAAAAATAAGTATAAAATATTTTGCCAAAGGAACGTTTTAAGCATTAATAGTTTTAACCATTAAAACATTTCTCCAAATGAATACCATACTTAAACTGCCATATAACTTATTAAGACCTGTTTATGAAAAAACATCATTTCATAAATCGGTTATCGAGGAAATTCCTTCTCAGGAGCTTCGATTGGCTTATTCTCATTGTCGCAGAATAACGAGAGAGTATGCGAAAACATTCTATCTGGCAACTCGATTTTTACCCAACACCAAG
>PXCK01000143.1 GCA_003566635.1 Balneolia bacterium
TCTGTCCCAGTGTACATAGCTGCCGAGTCCTGCAGGTAATCCTGTAACTACAATTTCATACACCCCACCAAGCGAAGAGCCTTGCTTACGGCGTTTTTTTATTTCATCTACCATATTGGCTGTAAGTTCTTCGTTCAGGCATCTGACTTCAGATTTATCTGCTTCACGATACAAAGATTCGCCGCCATGTTGGATTAAATCTTCGGTTTGCTGCCTGATTTCATCCCAGCTTTGGTAGCCGTTTTCACCAATACGAATTACATGTCCGCCAATTTCGACGCCCAATTCTTTCAATAATTGCCGGGCCACTCCACAGCAGGCTACACGCATAGCCGTTTCGCGGGCACTTGAGCGTTCAATAACGGGGCGAATATCATCAAAACCATATTTTTGGACTCCAACAAGGTCGGCATGCCCCGGCCTTGGCAGTGTAATTTTTTCTGCACCGGGATCACTGCCCTCCACAGCCATTGTTACCGGCCAGTTGTCGGCATCTTTAAGCCACGCCCTGTTTGCCAGATGTAAACTAATGGGGCCTCCCATCGTTTTGCTGAAGCGCACTCCGGCTTTAATCTCTACCTTGTCTTTCTCGAACGCCATTCTGCCACCGCGCCCATAACCTTCTTGTCTACGCGCAAGATGAAGCGAGATGTCTTCTGATGTACATGTTACACCTGCCGGCATTCCCTCAATAATTCCGGTTAATTCCGGACCGTGTGATTCGCCGGCTGTGAGATATCTAATCATAGTTCAGTTCTACTACTGTTTTTTTTATTATAGCCAGGTTTGAATACCAATTCTGGTAACTCCACCGAGTTCACTAAATGAACTTCTGCTGAAATCAAACGTAATTCCCCGGTATCGGATTCCCAAACCGTAACTAAATCCTGCGGAATCAAGCCGGGTACTTGTTTTTAATTCCTGATGCTTAAGATGGTCGTATCCTGCACGAAGCATTACATTTTCAGAAAGTAATAGTTCACCACCAAATTTCAGGTGTCTGAAAAAGTAATCCGTAAAACCGGGATTTTCGTCATTTTGGGTTTCAAGTTTCCAGCGGTTCAGGCTGTGAGCTGTAACCATTAATCTTATGGGGATGTATTCTAACCTGCGCGAAATGCCCACCCTTACATCGAGAGGCAATTTTTCTTTGCGGGTATCAAAAGCAGAAAGCTGCGAGCCAATATTCAGGACTGCCGCGCCTACATGCAAACCGAGGTCTTCTATATAGTATCGAGCGCCAAGATTTAACCCTATGGCAGTCGAGGAATATTCCGCATAAGACGAATAAATTAATGAAACTGATGCTCCAGCATGCAACCCTTCAAACCACTCCCGGGTAATTCCTGTTGTAAATGCAAGGTCACCGGCGTTGAAATCTCCGGTCACAATTCCCGATTCATCTGTTCGCTTCATTTCGCCGTAATTCAGATAACGGATTCCAACACCAAGAGTACCGATATCCCGCAAGTGCCAGGCGCCGTTTACGAATCCCATATTTAATCCACCAATGTGGTTCAGGTAGTTCACAGAGAAGTTTCGATGCAATTCTTCCGTTACATAACCGGGATTTACATCAAAAAAAGAAATATCCGCATCTGGAATAGCCACCTGATTCCCGCCTAATGCAGCCGCTCTCGGAGAGGCTGTAAGATTTAGAAAGCGGTAAGCCGCAGACAGCTCCGAGGACTGCGCCTGTACCTCAAATTGGGTAAAAGGCACAACAGCCATCACCCAAAAAAACAATAAGCTGTATAAAAAACGTTGCATTATAATTAAGTATTAAGCTTAGAAAAACTATGAGTTACTTTGAACCATTAAAACGGCATCAGGTTTCAAATGGCTTTTTCCAAAATAAATTAGCCTCCCAAGCTACATTTAAACATTCAACAGGCCCGGGTAAGATATATGTTTTTATGAAGCATTGTTAAACTAATCCGTGAAGTTACAAGTATTCGCTGTATATTACCACGATAAGAACAAAATCAGACCCGAAAATGGATATTTTTTATGATTTCGGGCGCTACTGTCAGCTATTGTATCAAGCGATCCGGTCATCTACTGAAGTTAAAACGTATTACAAGAATTTTGTTTCAGAGATGATTAAGACCGGGTACGACTCACTACCCATTGTAATGCTGGCGGGCGCGTTTACCGGAGCAGTACTTACTATTCAGACATCTTACCAATTGGTTTCACCGGTTATTCCGAAATCTACAATTGGTGCTATTGTAGTTCAATCTATCGTTATTGAATTGGCCGCTGTTATCTCCGGGCTTGTTCTGGCGGGACGTGTTGGGGCAAGAATTGCCACAGAGCTTGGTACTATGCGCGTTAGTGAGCAAATTGATGCTATAGAATCCATGGGTTTTAACAGTATTTCCTTTTTGGTGGTCCCCCGGGTATTAGCCAGTTTTGTTATGTTCCCCGTACTATATATTGCAGCTGCAAGCTGTGGTATTGGTGGCGGTGCTCTTGCCGGTGTCATTAGCGGTCAGCTTCCTGCGGCTGAGTTTTTAAAAGGTGGAAGAGAGTATTTTCTTGCATGGGATGTAGTTTTTGGCCTAACAAAAGCGGTAGTTTTCGGTTTTGTAATCACCTCGATTTCATGTTTTAAGGGATATTACGCAACCGGAGGCGCCGAAGGTGTTGGTAAGGCCACTACGAACGCCGCAGTACTCAGCTGTATTTATATTCTGCTTTCTGACCTACTCCTTGCCGCAATATTACTGTAACACACTCGCTATTACTCATAATGATTGAAATAAAGAACCTGAAGAAATCATTTGGAAATAATCTCGTTTGGGAGAACGTAAACCTTACGATTCCTGATGGACAGACTTTAGCTATTATTGGAAAATCGGGTTGCGGTAAATCTGTATTGATGAAGCATATAAACGCACTCTTAACGCCAGATTCCGGAACCGTTACAGTGGATGGCAAAAATGTGCATGAACTTTCTTATGTAGATTTAAGAATTCTCAGACAGCGGTTTGGATTCCTTTTTCAGGGTGCAGCATTGTTCGATTCCATCAGTGCATTCGAAAATGTAGCTTTCCCTCTGCGATATTTCACGAAGTGGCCGGAAGAAAAAATTCAAAGACGTGTAATGGAGTGCCTTGAAATGGTAAATCTTGAAAATATAGGAGATAAAGGCACCGCTGAATTATCGGGTGGGATGAGGAAAAGAGTTGGCCTTGCAAGAGCGATTGTACTGGAACCCGATTACCTTATGTACGACGAACCGACATCCGGTCTCGACCCTGAAACATCTGATGAAATCAATGATTTGATCATCCACATGTCAGACAATTTGAACATAACTTCTATTGTCGTTACACATGATATGCATAGCGTACTCAGAATTTCAGATTATGCCGCTTTTCTTGATGAACAAAAGCTAAGTTGGTACGGCACTATTGATGAAATGCGGGTAGCAAAGCACGAACGGCTCAAAAGCTTCACTAAAGCAAGTGAGTATCAAATTGATTAAGTTATTAAACCCATTAACAGCAGGCTTTCTAAAAAGTTGAAACCTACAAACAAGGAATTTTTTCATGAAAAGTGAAGTAAAAGTAGCTTTAACCATTTTAGTGGCAGTTTTTGTAGCCTTTATCGGATATCGATTTATGGCCGATGTGCCGCTTTTTACGCAAACGTATCAGGTATATGCAGAATTCGACCGCGTAGATGGTATTATTCCGGGAAGTTCAGTTTCTATGCAGGGCGTAAAAATTGGTACGGTCAACGATGTTACATTTCAGCCAAACGACAGTGTAAGAGTTGGCTTTAGCCTGAATATGTCAGGACAATTACCTGCTGAATCCGTCGCGTTTATCCGAAGTATTAGCATTCTGGAAAAGGGTGTCGAAATTGAACGTGGGCGTTCAGCTACCATGCTTGAATCCGGCAGCAGAATTAAAGGTATTTATGATGAAGGGATAATGGGCACTATCGAAGAATTAGGAGCTCAGGCGGCTCCGAATATTGCTAAATCAACAGAAAGCCTTAGTTCTCTTTTAGAACAAATTGACCAAATGATGCTCGATGGCGGCAGGCGGGATATCGAGGAATCTCTTACCGGATTAAACCGAACCATTAATCAGGTAGAGGATTTGTTCAGGTCTAAAAATGATGAAATAAGAGATGCCATTAGCAGCCTCAGAAATACATTGCAAAATGTAGAAGACCTCACTGATGAGCAAAAAGAAAGAATCGACAGCATTATGGAAAGCCTTGAGAATACGGGCAAAGAATTTGAAGAGCTTGCCGCAGATATGAACCGCGCAACCAGCACATTGAACAATGTTCTCGAAAAAATTGATAGTGGTGAAGGCAGCCTTGGAATGCTTGTAAACGACCCCTCTCTTTACAACAATTTAGACAGCCTTTCTTACAATCTTTCAAGACTCGTTAAAGACCTGAATGAAAATCCACGCCATTTTCTGAAGCATTTGAGGTTGATTGAGATATTTTGAGTAAGTGCTCAGTTCTTCAGCCACTGTTGTAGTATTGAACACGGGATACAAAGGTACTGCTCCTGACGGAGCAAGTTCCGCACGTTCAGCGTGTGCTCGCGCGAACGGGGTTTAGAGCAGCGTCTTCGCTGCCTTGGAATAGCGAACAATCTTGCTAACGGCGAGTACGTTTGACCTTTAGGCGGGGACGCCATAAAATTCCGCGCGTGCCGGGAGGCACTGCACGTGCGGATGGTGCATCGCACATCCGCTGGTGATTCGAGTTACATTAGCGCTAA
>PXCK01000038.1 GCA_003566635.1 Balneolia bacterium
CTATCGTCGGTATCGTAAATACTAAAATCGGCTGTGAAACCAAGTTTTTCTGCTTCCATTCGAAGGATACGGGAAAAGATAGAGTGAAAGGTTCCCATCCATAATTTACGGGCATCATCACCTATTAATTTTTCAATACGCTCACGCATTTCAGCGGCAGCTTTATTTGTGAAGGTAAGCGCCAGAATATTCCACGGTTTAGCCTTTTTCTGATTAAGAAGCCATGCAATTCGATAGGTTAGAACACGTGTCTTTCCACTTCCGGCACCTGCTATCACCAATAACGGACCATCACCGTATCCGGCAGCTTCTCTTTGCTTGGGGTTGAGTCCGTCGAGAAATACTTCAGATGACTGTTGTGATTTGTCCGTTTCAGAATCTAGTTTAAACGTGCGCATGTATTGATTATGGAAATATTAATAGATTTTCGAATGCAAGAAGATAGGGAGAATAGAACTTGGATGAGTTAATTCTGTAGATGTTTTTTCATGATTTCATAGACTTTGGCATGTCCATTTTTTGATAAATGAATACCATCGCCAAATAAATAGAGTTGTCGGTGATCTTCAGCCTCAATGAAATAATTATACATGTTCAGATGGTGAATCCCGATGGTATCAAGTGCCCAGATGAAATCTGCTAAACCTTCTTCGTCTTCTAAGAGCAGTTGCTCGAGATAGGGGGAAATCCAAACTTTAAAAGGAATCTCTAATTCGGTTAAATACTTATTTAAATCAAGCAGTATGTAAGTTGAACGTGCAAACCAGGGAGAATTTTGATCATACATTTGGATATCGTGATTGTAGTAAACAGCCGGACGATTTGCGAATATATTTTTTAACCACTGGTACATATACACATTTCGATGCAAAAAACGAATCAGTTCCCGACCAAGTTGGATTTGTCCGTCAGGTGCAGTTTCTACTGATAAATCGGCATAAATATCATTCAAACACCAAACGATATGAATCTCATCTAATGGTTTATTTTCATCGAGCAGGGTTTTAATAACATTTCTGTAATCGGCAACGGAATATCCAATTACGGATGGATTAAGAATGGTGATGGAATCGTCAAAATAATCCTGTAAGAGCGCACCAAATGTAAGATTTTGTTCAACGCCAATTCCCATTGTTACGGAATCACCCAGTAACAAAATAGTTTGGGGTGATGTTGAACCATTGGTACGTTCGTATTTCCAAAATCCCTTTGTATCTACGGTTTTGATTTTACCGTAGCTTATTCCTTCTGCATTAGGATTTAAGCCACGTGAGTTTTCAAATCGATTAGGAATGAACAGTTCGGCATCGGTACCTAAAGGTCCAATTTCGGGAATGAATATCCGAACCCCAATTTCTATACTTACCAGTAAAAAAAGTATAGCAAAAAGGTTGAAGAGTACTACAAATACAACTTTTTTTAGTGAACTTCCCATAGAGTGGAATAATAAGGCAAGTACGAAAAAAAAACTTGTTAATTATTTGAATGGGGGGAGTGGTATTGTAGAACAATCTGTCATCAGGCAAGAACGCTCTGCGATATAAGCGGGCTGTGCACGTAAGTCCCGGTTTTTCCTGCGAGGATCGTCCATCTATAAACTAAAAGTAAATTTCAATAAAATTTTTAAGCTAATAGAACTCGCTCTAAATCTTAAGTACCATGCACCAAGTTTCTGAGCTGGAAGATTCCGGATAACGCATTTGCTTCGCTGATTGCATTTCCGAAATGACGGTGAGATTATTTTTTTCTATATATAATATTCAATTCGTTCTACAAGCTATAAACAAAAAAAGCGGACACTCAATTGAATGTCCGCTTTCATAAATTTTTTAGAAGATTTTAAGCTTCTTTTTTCTCTGTTGTTTCGGGTTCTTTCCACTCAAATAGTAATCCATCACGGGATGTATTCATTTTGATGCGTATTGTTGAACCTTCGGGTTTTTGAGAGGTCAGAATTTCTTCTGCTAAAGGATCTTCAACGTATTTTTGAATCGCTCTCTTTAGTGGTCGAGCACCATATTTCTGGTCGAAACCTTTTTCAGCCAGAAATTCTTTTGCACCTTTCGAGATTTCAATTCCAAATGATAAGTCTTTTATTCTCTTGAAAAGCTCATCAGCCATATTGTCGATGATTTTGAAGATATCTTCTTTCTCGAGTGGCTTAAAGACGATTACATCATCAACACGGTTCAGGAATTCCGGGTTGAAAACCTTGCGAAGTGCTTCCTGAATCACCGATTTCATCTTGTTGTAATCAAATGCACTATCAGACGGACTAAATCCGATTCCACGACCCAGATTTTTGATGTCTCGAGCGCCAATATTGGAAGTCATAATAATGATGGTGTTACGGAAATCGACTTTGTGGCCCAATGAATCAGTTAAAATTCCATCATCAAGAACCTGGAGTAACAGGTTAAATACATCTGGATGTGCTTTTTCAATCTCGTCGAGCAATACTACTGAGTAAGGTTTCCTACGAACTTTTTCGGTTAGTATTCCGCCTTCTTCATAACCAACATAACCGGGAGGAGCACCAACCAAACGAGAAACAGAGAACTTTTCCATGTATTCCGACATATCGATACGAATAAGGGCATCATCTACATCAAATAAATACTTGGACAAAACTTTGGCAAGCTCAGTTTTACCAACTCCTGTTGGACCGAGGAATATGAATGAACCAATTGGACGAGACGGGTCTTTGAGTCCCGCACGGGTACGCTGTATGGCTTTGGCAAGTTTTTGAATAGCCTCATCCTGACCAATTACTTTATTTGTAAGTTCGTCGGCCATTTTGAGAAGCTTTTGACCTTCACTCTGAGCAATCTTACTTACCGGAATTCCGGTCATCATACCAATTACATTGGCAACATCGGCTTCGGTAACATCAAAAACAATTTTTTCTGATTCAAGCTCCCATGCTTTTTGAGCTTCCTCCAGCTCTTCTGTCAATTTCTTTTCAGTATCACGCAGGCGCGCCGCATCTTCAAAACGCTGCTTTTTGACCATCGTATTTTTTTCAGCTGAAGTACGTTCGATAAGCTCTTCTAAATCAAGAATATGCTTGGGCACCGTAATATTTGCCAGGTGAACACGAGCGCCGGCCTCATCTAAAGCATCAATTGCCTTGTCCGGCAGAAATCTGTCGGTAACATAACGTTCTGTTAGTTTCACACAAGCATTTGTAGCCTCTTCAGAATATTTAACGGAGTGATGCTTTTCGTATTTATTCTTAATTTGATTCAGAATTGTTGTAGTCTCTTCCACGCTGGTTGGTTCAACCATAATCTTTTGGAATCTTCGCTCAAGAGCACCGTCTTTTTCGATGTATTGACGATATTCGTTAAGTGTAGTTGCTCCAATTGCCTGTACCTCTCCACGTGCGAGAGCAGGTTTAAGCATATTTGAAGCATCAAGCGAACCGCTGGCACCACCGGCACCTACAATCGTGTGTAACTCATCAATAAAAAGAATGATATTTGTAACTTTTTCAAGTTCGGTCATTACGGCTTTCATACGCTCTTCGAATTGACCGCGGTATTTAGTACCGGCAACTAGTGCGGCTAAATCAAGTGCCACAACACGTTTGTCAAATAGAACACGGGAAACTTTACGCTCAACAATACGAAGGGCTAACCCCTCAGCAATGGCTGTTTTCCCAACACCGGGTTCTCCAATGAGCACCGGGTTGTTCTTTTTGCGCCTGCTGAGTACTTGTGCAACGCGTTCAATTTCTTTTTCACGGCCTACAATTGGGTCTAGCTTACCATCTTCGGCAAGTTTTGTTAAATCGCGACCAAAATTATCTAAAACAGGGGTTTTTGTTTTTTCCATTTTTTTGTCTCTTCCGCTACCGGAGCCGGGTTTGTAACTTTTTGATGGTGGCATTTCAGCAGAGGCAACTGATTTATTAAAATCAGATTGGGGTCTGGATTTGCCGGATATTATAAAATCTAATTCTTCGCGAACTGAATCGTATGAAACGTTAAACTGTTGGAGAATTTGTGCAGCTATGTTTTCATCATCTCTTAAAAGAGATAATAAAAGATGTTCTGTTCCAATGGTGTCACTCTTATAAAGCTTGGCTTCGAGATAGGTGATTCTTAAAACCTTTTCTGCTTGTTTGGTTATAGGAATATTACCAACAGATACAGCACCACCGGTACCTCTAACGGTATCCTGAATGGTTTTTTTTAGCTTTTCAATATTACAATTGAGGTTTTTTAATATCTTGATTGCTACACCATCCCCAAGTCGGATAATTCCAAGAATAAGGTGTTCCGTTCCTATATAATCGTGACCTAAGCGTAGTGCTTCTTCTCGACTAAATTGAATAACATCTCGGACTCGGTTGGAAAAATTGCCCTCCATAAAAATATTTCAAAAGTTTTGAGTACTTATTTATCTGCTTTGTTATGCACCATGTAACGAACGAATAAAAACATTAGTTCGTCTTTCAACAAAGTACCGTTGCTTGTTACTAAAATCAAGACTTGACTATTTTATTTTTGCGGGTGATGTAGATTTGCTTGGGTTGATAAACTTGAAGTGAATCCGGGGGGATGGTCAAAGTTTTTGAGGCTTCATAAGTCGTTAAATTATTATGAGTTTGTTGCAGGCTTCTTTACCCCGCATTAAAATACGGGGATATAATATTGGTCATGCCTACGGCATTTTGGGTTTACTATAAAAAAACGGTAGATAGCAATCAAAAATAAACCAACAAACAACAAAGAAACGTCATC
>PXCK01000133.1 GCA_003566635.1 Balneolia bacterium
AGGCCGGAGGCAACATAATGTCTGTAAAAAAAGTAACACTCGATGCCAATGAGGCAACCGCCCACGTCGCTCACAAACTCAGCGAAGTTATTGCAATTTATCCAATTACGCCCTCTTCGGGCATGGGAGAATTTTCGGATGAATGGAGCATGGCGGGAAGAAAAAATATTTGGGGAACCACGCCTGAAGTTATAGAAATGCAAAGCGAAGGAGGCGCTGCGGGAACATTACACGGTGCACTACAAACCGGCGCGCTTGCTACAACGTTCACAGCCTCTCAGGGATTACTGCTGAAAATGCCAAACCTTTTTAAAATTGCCGGAGAGTTAACACCAGCAGTGGTACACGTAGCCGCAAGAACGGTTGCCACCCATGCACTTTCAATTTTTGGCGACCACAGTGATGTAATGGCCATGCGAATGACAGGCGTAGGTATTCTGAGTTCAAATAACGTTCAGGAAGCAATGGACCTCGCAGCAATTACGCATGCGGCATCGCTTGAATCCCGAATCCCTTTTATTCACTTTTTTGATGGATTCCGGACATCCCATGAAGTTCAAAAAATTGTTGAAGTACCCGACGAAGTGTTACGCACTTTAATGAATGACGACAAAATTATTGAACACCGTAAACGAGCACTAAGTCCCGACAGGCCTGTAATCAGAGGTACAGCTCAAAACCCTGATGTTTTCTTTCAGGCACGAGAAAGCTCTAATGCGTTTTATGAAGCTTGTCCGGGTATCGTAAAACAAAAAATGGACGAATTTGCCAAACTAACGGGACGGCATTACGAGCTTTTCGAATATCACGGTGATCCCGATGCGACCCGCTTGATTATTTTGATGGGCTCCGGTGCCGATACCGTTCATGAAACGGTTGACAGACTCAATGAAGAGGGCGAAAAAAACGGCGTTCTGAAAGTTCGCTTGTTCCGTCCGTTTAGCATTAAAGGCTTGATTCAGGCCATCCCCGATTCCGTTACCTCAATCGCGGTATTAGACCGTACTAAAGAACCGGGAAGCACCGGCGATCCGCTGTATTTAGACGTAGTTACCGCGTTCATGGAGAATGAAACCGAGCAGTGGAAATCTTTTGATAAGCTTCCAAGAATAATCAGCGGCCGGTACGGTTTGTCATCTAAAGAATTTACGCCAAAAATGGTTAAACGGGTTTATACAGAACTAAAGGCCACTAAACCGGCCAATCATTTCACCATCGGTATCAAAGATGATATAACAGGTAAAAGCCTTGATTTCAGCAAAGAAAGCTGGCTCACCGACAAGGATACGTTTGAGGGATTATTCTTCGGACTTGGTGCAGATGGTACCGTAAGTGCCAATAAAAACTCCATTAAAATTATTGGGGATAACACCGATAATTTTGCTCAGGGGTATTTTGTGTACGACTCCAAAAAATCAGGAGCTACCACGGTATCGCATCTTAGATTTGGCCCAAAACCAATCCGTTCAGCTTATTTAATTGAAAAGGCAAAGTTTATTGCTTGTCATCAATTCCAGTTTCTGCGACAGCTAAATATTCTAAGACACGCAAGAAATAAGGCAACTTTTTTAATTAACGCGCCTTTCCCCACTGAAGAAATCTGGAAGAATCTTCCGATTGAGGTTCAGGAGCAAATAATTGAGAAAGACCTTGAAGTGTATGGCATCGACGCTTATAAAGTGGCTCGTGAAAATGGAATGGGTAACCGCATCAATACAGTAATGCAAACCTGTTTCTTTGCGATTTCAGACATCATCCCAAAAGACCGGGCTATTGAGCTGATCAAAGAAGCAATTTACAAAGCGTATGGCAGTAAAGGTGAAGCCATCCTGCAGAGCAATTACAAAGCCGTTGATAACACGATTGAAAATCTCCACAAGGTTGAGATTCCCGCTAATGCCGCTTCTGAAATTCGCATGCGACGTGAGGTTCCCGAGGAAGCGCCTGAATTTGTACAGGATGTAATTGCCAAAATCATTGCCGGTGATGGCGATTCGCTCCCGGTTAGCGCATTTCAATCTGATGGTACATTCCCGACCGGCACTACTTGCTGGGAAAAGAGAAACATCTCACAGGAAATACCAGTGCTTGAACCTGATATTTGTATTCAGTGCGGTAAATGTATGATGGTATGTCCGCATGCGGTTGTAAGAATGAAAGCTTTTGATGGCGAATTGCTCGAAAAAGCACCAGAATCATTTAAATATATGGATGCCAAAGGACGTGAATGGCCCGATAACACGAAAATCAGTATTCAGGTTTCGCCGGAAGATTGTACCGGTTGTGAACTTTGTGTAGAGGTGTGTCCTGCCAAAGACCGTAAACAAGTAGGCAGAAAAGCCCTGAATATGGAGCCGATTGAACCATTGTTAGAACAGGAAATTGAAAACTGGGAGTTTTTCCTCGACATTCCGGAATACGACCGTTCACAATTGAAGACTGAAACCATAAAAGGCTCTCAATTCCTGCAGCCGTTATTTGAGTTCTCTGGGGCATGTACGGGTTGTGGCGAGACACCATACATAAAAGTTATTACGCAGCTTTTTGGTGATCGTATGGTTATTGCAAATGCTACGGGATGTTCTTCAATTTACGGAGGCAACCTGCCAACCACACCGTACACCAAAAACGAATTTGGATTAGGCCCTGCTTGGTCAAATTCTCTTTTTGAAGACAATGCCGAATTTGGACTCGGTTTCCGAATTACGATTGATAAGCTTGATGTCTACGCACGCGAAGTCCTTAAAAGAATGCGTGGAACCGTACCCGGCGAGCTAATTGATGCCATTGTGAGAGCCGACCAAAGCGATGAACCCGGAATTTTTGAGCAGCGTGAACGTGTAGCTCAACTTAAGAAACTGCTTGAAAATGAAAGCAGTCAGGATGCCAAAACTCTGCTGAGTATTGCCGATTATCTTGTAAGAAAGAGTGTTTGGATTTTCGGTGGCGACGGATGGGCTTACGACATCGGTTATGGCGGGTTAGACCACGTGCTCTCAAGCGGACGCGATGTAAACATTCTTGTTATGGACACCGAGGTGTATTCAAACACAGGAGGCCAATGCTCTAAAGCCACGCCGCTTGGTGCTATCGCCAAGTTTGCCGCAGCAGGAAAACGTACCGGTAAAAAAGACCTCGGGTTGATGTCCGTTGCAGGTGGCCACACGTATGTTGCCAGAATTGCAATGGGTGCAAACGACATGCAAACAATGAAGGCTATCATCGAAGCGGAACGGTATCCCGGACCATCCATAATTATCGCGTACAGCCATTGTATTGCGCACGGTTATGACATGAAATACGGACTTGATCAACAGAAAAAAGCTGTTGAATCCGGTTATTGGCCACTTTTCAGATTTGACCCAATGAAAAGAGAAGAAGGCAAAAATCCGTTCCAACTCGATTCCAAAGCGCCGAAAATTGATTTCAAAGACTATGCATACAACGAAATGCGCTACCTGATGCTTACCAAAGCGCAGCCAAGAGTGGCAAGACAGCTGATGGAAGAAGCAAAAATGGAAATCAAAAATCAATGGAAGGTCTATCAGGAAATGGAGAAGCTCTATGAACCTGAAAAACCTGAAAAATGAACTTTATAATCACGCTTAATCTCACGTTATCATGAATCTCGAAACCAACTATCTCGGACTAAAGCTGAAGAATCCATTGGTGCCCTCGGCCTCGCCACTTTCAACTGAAGTTGACCGCGTAAAAGAACTCGAAGATGCGGGAGCATCTGCCATTGTTATGTATTCGCTTTTTGAGGAGCAAATCCAACAAGAAAACAAAGCGCTTGACCATTTTCTGAACTCAACCGGCGAAAGTTATGCGGAGGCGCTTAGTTATTTTCCGCAACCACAGGAATATCACAACCTGCATGCCGAAGACTATCTCGATCAGATTCACAAATTGAAGTCATCAGTAGATATTCCGGTTATTGCCAGTTTAAATGGTATTTCAAGAGGGGGATGGATGTCGTTCGCGCGCCAAATGGAACAAGCCGGAGCCGATGCTCTTGAGCTGAACATCTACTATGTCGCTGCTGACCCCGGACTTACTTCAGACGTAGTTGAAAATATGTATTTGGATGACATCAGCACGGTTAAGCAAGCTGTTGATATCCCCGTTTCTGTAAAGCTCAGCCCGTATTTCAGTGCTTTTGCCAATATGGCTGTAAAAATGGAGGATGCCGGCGCTGACGGGCTCGTTCTTTTCAACCGGTTTTATCAGCCTGATATTGACCTGGAAACATTAGACGTGCAACCGAGTCTTCAATTGAGCAGCCCTTTCGAAAAACGCTTGCCACTAAGGTGGATAGGGATGCTTCGACCACACCTAAAAGGAAGCCTTGCCGCCACAACGGGCATCCATGATGCAAGTGACGCCCTGAAGATGATTTTGGCAGGTGCTGATGCTGTTATGATGGCTTCAGTATTATTGTTCAAAGGCTCTGGTGCGCTCAAAGAAATGCTCGAGAAAATGACTCAATGGATGGAAGAAAAAGAATACGCATCTGTTGAGGAAATGAAAGGAGCCATGAGCTCAGCCTCCGTTGCCGACCCCGGCTCATTCGAACGAGCAAACTATATAAAAGTACTGCAAAGTTTTAAACTTGATAGTATCTCCTGATACAGCTCTCGGTAGCAGTAAATAAAGGCCGGAAACGCAATATTGTTGTTTCCGGCCTTTTTTGTTGAATGTCTGTTGCC
>PXCK01000058.1 GCA_003566635.1 Balneolia bacterium
GATCTTGCCAATGCAATCCTTCGTAAAGTTCAACGGGAAATCAATCAGCTTCCAAAGCCTGATATTACCGACCGTACCAAGCTTATTGCCACTACCTTCTCTCACCCAACCTGGATGGTAGAGCGTTATGCAAAACGCTTTGGAGAAAGAGAAGCTTTCCAGTTGATGCAAGCTAACAATCAGCGCCCGGGCTATTTTATTCGCGTAAACTTCCTTCGTACCACCACCGACAACTTCAAACTTAGAATGGATAAAGCCGGAATTGAATATGAAGAAAGTGAGTGGCTACCGGGGTATTATCGTTTGAACACCCTATCTCAGGTTCGTTCTAAAGGTTGGTTCGAAAAAGGTCTATGCTACGTACAGGATATTGCAGCCGGATTTGCTCCTACTATTCTTGATCCCGTAGCGGGCGAGAATGTATATGATATTTGCGCTGCACCCGGAACAAAGACACTACTTTTGGCCGAACTTATGGAAAACGAAGGCTCAATTCTTGCTGTTGATATCAACTCAGAAAGAATTCACAAGATTGCCGAAAATGCCGAGCGAGGTGGTGCTGATATTGTTAAAATTCAACGTGCCGATGCACGTGAAGGTCGTTTTAAATTAGCAGATGCAGTTTTATTAGATGCGCCTTGTACCGGTACAGGAGTACTTAGCAAAAGAGCTGATCTTCGTTGGAAACGAACCTTTGCAGATTTAGAGGAAGCGGTAAAACTTCAGGAAGAACTTCTTGATGCCGCTGCAAATATGGTAGCCAAAAACGGTCGCCTAGTTTATTCTACCTGTTCAATCGAGCCGGAGGAAAACATGCAGCAAATCGAAAAATTCCTTGGAAACTATGACAATTTCGAACTTACCGAACTCGACGATTATCTACCCGAAGAAGTTCTAAGTGATGATTTAAAATCCTACCAAACCTTCCCTCACAAACACAACTGTGATGGACATTTCGGAGTATTACTAACACGTAAATTTTAAATACCAACTTTTTATTTGATCCACAGATAGCGCGCTCCGGTCGTTGCGTCTGTGGATTTTTTTATAAATAGCATTATGAGTAACCAACATATTAACGAAGTTCCTAAAACGTATAATCCCGACGAAGCCGAAAAACACTGGTATGCTTTCTGGGAAGAAAACGGATTTTTCAATTCTAAGCCCGACGATCGTGAGCCTTATGCTATTGTTATCCCTCCGCCAAACGTTACCGGCGTACTCCACATGGGGCACATGCTCAATAATACCATCCAAGATGTGTTGATTCGTCGTGCCCGAATGAAAGGATACAATGCTTGTTGGGTGCCGGGAACCGACCATGCCTCAATCGCAACAGAAGCAAAAGTTGTAGGTCGTTTACGTGAAAAAGGAATCAAGAAAAGCGACCTCAGCCGTGATGATTTCATGAAACATGCATGGGATTGGACAAACGAATATGGTGGTACTATCCTCAAACAATTGCGTAAACTTGGTGCATCCTGCGATTGGAACCGTACTCGTTTTACGCTTGAAGATGATTTATACGATGCTGTTATTGATACTTTCATCCACTTTTACGATAAAGGCCAAATTTATCGCGGTCTCAGAATGGTTAACTGGGATCCTGAAGCAAAAACGGCATTGTCGGATGAAGAAGTAATTCACAAAGAAGTAAACTCAAAACTTTACCATGTAAAGTACGCCATTAAAGGAAGTGATGAGTTTATCACTATTGCCACTACGCGCCCGGAAACCATACTTGCTGATACCGGCGTTTGCGTGAATCCAAATGATGAGCGCTACAAGCACCTTGTGGGCAAAACAGTTATTATACCGATGGTTAACCGCGAAGTACCTGTTATTGCCGATGAATATGTTGAAATGGACTTTGGAACCGGTTGTCTGAAGGTTACCCCTGCTCATGATGTGAATGATTATGATTTAGGTCAAAAACATAACCTCCAGACCATAGATATGTTCAATGCCGATGCTACCGTTGCAGATCATATCGGATTTTTTGCCGGTGAAGATCGCTTTAAAGCACGTAAATTGATGGTAGCCGAGTTGGAATCATCCGGTCTTTTGGTCAAAACCGAAGATATCAAGAATAAGGTTGGATACTCGGAAAGAACCAATGCCGTAATCGAGCCGCGCTTATCACTTCAGTGGTTTTTAAAGATGCCTGAGCTTGCTAAGCCGGCCCTTGATAATGTGATGAACGATACCATTCGTTTCTTCCCGGATAAATTCAAAAACAGCTACCGCAACTGGATGGAAAACATTCAGGATTGGTGTATTTCTCGTCAGCTTTGGTGGGGACACCGGATTCCGGCCTGGTATTATGGCGATGGTGAAAACGATTACGTTGTTGCCAAAACCGAAGATGAAGCGCTTGCAAAAGCTCGTGAAAAATCCGGTAACTCAGCTGTAACCGTTAAGCAAGATGAAGACGTACTTGATACATGGTTTTCATCCTGGCTGTGGCCAATAACTGTGTTTGATGGCTTCAAAAATCCCGATGGTGAAGAAATCAATTACTACTACCCTACTAAAGATTTAGTTACGGCACCGGAAATCATGTTCTTTTGGGTTGCCCGTATGATTATGGCCGGTTATGAGTTCAAAGGTAAATTACCGTTTAAGAATGTGTACTATCATGGTATTGTGCGGGATAAGCAAAGACGAAAAATGTCAAAGTCTCTTGGTAATTCTCCTGATCCGATTGACCTAATCGGACAATTCGGTGCCGATGGCACTCGTGTTGGCATGCTGTTTTCGGCACCGGCTGGAAATGATTTGTTGTTTGATGAAGCCCTTTGTGAGCAAGGCAGAAACTTCACCAACAAAATCTGGAATGCATATCGCTTTTTAACCATGATTATGGAAGAAGGCAAAACCTACAATCCTACCCTGGAAATTGACAGCTCCTTTTTACCTGACGTTTGGATGGCTTCGAGAATCAACCGAACCGTTAAGGAAATGGAAAACAGTTTCGATCAATTTAGATTGAGTGAAGCACTTCAGAAGATTTACTCTTTGGTTTGGGATGATTTCTGCGATTGGTATATCGAATTAATCAAACCTGATGTATATGGGCAAAAGATAGACCCGGCTCGTTTGGAACGAGCTCTTGGATTTTTTGAAGTGTTGATGAAGCTTCTTCACCCCTTCACACCTTTTATTTCAGAAGAAATTTGGCAGCGCATAAGTTCCAGAAAAACAGAGGAGGCTTTGGTAGTTAGTCTGTGGCCTGTTTCTGACGAATCGGTTATTGATGATGCCGTTGAGTCTAAATTCAAGCTATTCAGAGAATTGGTTTCTTCCATCCGTAATATCCGTGCCGAAAATAATATCGGACCCAATGTGGAACTTGAACTTTTGATTCGAACACCCAACTTAGACGAATCCTTACTTACATTAATCAAAAAACTACAAAAATTATCTTCCATAAATATTGGTAGTGATTTTGAAAAACCTGCCCGTTGTGGAAGCGCACTTGTTCAGGGAATTGAGCTTTTCATCCCACTCGATGATCATATCGATTTGGACAAGGAAAAAGAGCGAATTGAAAAAGAAGTTCAACGTTTACAAGGTTTCCTTAAGTCGATACAAGGTAAGTTATCGAATGATAAATTTGTGAATAACGCCCCGGAAGCTGTCGTCGAAAAAGAACGTAAAAAAATGCAGGATACTATCGATAGCATTGAGAAATTAAATCAATCTCTTAAAGAACTTGGGTGATTATTGTAGGTTGTGAAATTTCTTTATGCAGACGAGTTAAAACGGATTTTTGAAGTTACAGGTCACTTCTATACACTTGAATTATCGGGTCAATTCTTTGATTGCCGTAATATTCTTGAAATAAAAAGAATAAGAAAACGGAAGTCTATTTCTGAACATCCCGATTGTGTGGTTGTGATGATGAACCCAGGCTCATCCATTCCACTGGTGGATGACTTTGTACCCTCCGTTTATTCGTTTGATTCCATTAGTGAATTGAAATTTGCCTCGGAATTAGTCCCTACCCGCCCCGATAATGCACAATATCAAATCATGCGTTTGATGCAAAAAAAACGATGGAATTTTGTGCGAATTTTAAACCTGTCGGATTTACGAAATGGGAATAGTAGTAACTTCCGAACTGATTTTAAGGAAGTTTGCTCTTTTATTAATGGCGGTGTTAATTCTATAGTGCATCCTGCTCGCAGAGAAGAATTGCTATCAATGATTAGGTGTAACGACGCTCCAAGAATTTTAGCTGCATGGGGCAGCCTGGATGTACTAAAAGATAATGCCATTGAATTCATATCAGCAACCGAAGAACTCTGTGGTTTACCCCTTGAGCACCCCTGGTACAGATACCCAAGCCCATATAGAAAAGACCAAAAACTCCAATGGCTGGCTGATGTTTCTGTGGTCGTTTCTTAGTTCTCCTTAAGGTTAATTACGAATTATGGATTATGAATTATGATTTTTTTGAAAACTATACATAAAAAGCTAAGTAAGCTATAGTTTATTTACGACTTAAAAGTCGTCAACCCGTTTTAGGCATCTACAATTCATAACTCATAATTCATAATCCATAATTCAAAATTACTTTGTCAATTCCTCAACTATCCTCTCAGCTCTATAAACCTTTTCCAAGGCCTCAAGCATCCCCCTCACATCTACAGATATAGCTCGTGAAGTTACTTCGTTATAGATAAAATCAGA
>PXCK01000075.1 GCA_003566635.1 Balneolia bacterium
GCTTCGATGTACGGTGGAAAAAATGACATCGGCTTTGTGCTTTTCATCCTCAGCTACGTGCTTTTTTCGAATCATTGCCAAAAGCCTCGGGATATCGGTTCCATACTCCTTAACCACATCAATCATCATAGATAATTGCATATCCTCGGTTTTACGGGCATACTCTTCGAGCTCGCTCATTCCCGACACTTGGCGAATCAATGGGTCGCGAACTTTATCGTACAGTCCGGCATATAAATTCATTACATCGTAAAGCGAGGTTCCTTCCTCTCCGTATGTGTAGGAGTTGATATTTCCCTCGAAATACAAGCTTTTGATTGGATTTGGCCCGGTAATCATATCAATAGCTCTGAGTAACAGCCCCAAATTTGTACGCGCCAAGACCGCTCTTGATTTTATCCGCCCGCTCTTTCCTTCGCCTTTAATTATCACCGGATCAAAATCATCCAATTGATTTTTCAGATCCAGGCATTGAGATGCAAGTCGTGCAATTTCGGGCCCGAATCGAAAACTACTCGATAGCCGATACATGGGAAATGGCACCATATCCAAAGAGTTAACCGCATATCGCCAACTGTAAATCTGTTGGTTTGCATCTCCAACAATCACCTTTCGCGCGGGTTGATTTAGGAAAACGGCCAACATTGCAGGAGAGGCATCCTGACCCTCATCAAACAAAATGGTGTCGTAATATAACTTGGGATTCGAAAGTTGAAATTTCTTCAGATAAAAATCATGGGTGATGTCAATTTCCCCTTTGTTCATCCGAGCCAGTAAAATACGTGCCTGTTTTTCAATGAAATCATAATGACGCTCAGCAAACTGACGAGAATTGGAATCGGTAAGCGTATCCAAATAATTGACTTGTTGAACTTTGCGAGCCGCGCTATTGCAAAAGCATGCAATGAGTCGATTAATGTGATTGGCAGCCACAAAAACATCGTGCTTATCACCGGCAAGCGACAAACCAAGCAGATTCGCAATTTCATGAACCCGATAACCCGAGTGACTTACCTGGTATCTGCTTCCTAAAACCACATGCTTAAATGCTAAAGAATGAGCCGTTTCTACCGATACGTTTTGCAATCCCGCTTCTGCGAATCGTTTTTGCGCCTCTTGCCTTACCGATTTATTAAATGCGAGGTATAAAACGCGGTTGTCCCTTGGCAGATTTTTGGCATACTCAATAATGGTCGTAGTCTTTCCCGAACCGGCAACCGCATTAATTTTGATATCGCCCGGTGCGTTAATTATCGCTTTTTGCTCGTCTGTAAGATGCATGAATTAACCCGGATTATTCACCAAGAAATTTGTGTGAGTACGGTATTTGTCTATATCTAATATTTTTAATGGTAAAAGATTTGTATTTCATGCTTTTGTGAATAATTCTGGTTAAAATCGTTTTATTCTTCTCTATTGATATCGTTATTTGAAAATCCTTACAGATGAAGTCAAAAATTATTGAAATTCGGGTGGATAACTACGATGAAAATCAGTTGCCTTTTGATAAGCATGTGACAATGAAAGTACGGTTCCTTCATCAAATAAATGACCATTAAATGTGATACTAACCGGCATTCCATTGTTCATAAATCCATTTGGTACAACAACTGACGGGTTACCGGTAAGATTTGTTATTAACAGATTGGAACCCGCAAAACTGGGCGAAATATAAACATCAACATCCTTAAGTACTTCATCCATTTGTTGGATGAGTAATGTACGCGCACGATTCGCCTGTATATATTCAACTGCAGGAACAAAACGGGAGGTACGAAATACATTGGGCCATGCATTTTTGATTTGACGAACCATGAGGTTGTCTTTGCCGGAAAGCGTTAATTCGTCGAATGCTGTTGCCGCTTCCACACTCAAAATGCTGCTGAATCCATTCATAGGTAGTTCCGGAAGCTCGATAGGAATTAGCTCAGCTCCAAGTTCACGAAGAACATCCAGTGCTTGCTCATCAAATGAGCGAAAAGCATAATTGCTTTCAAAAGAAGAGGCAATATAGCCTATTCGAAGCGTAGAAATATCGAGATCAGCATTGAAGGAAAAAGGGAAATCGTAAAGAGTTGGATCAAGATTATCGGGACCGTAAATGGCATCGAATACGAGGGCGGCATCCTGAACCGAACGGGTGATGGGTCCGATTTTATCCATTGACCAGCTAAGCGCCATAGCACCATGCCGACTTACCCGACCATAAGTGGGGCGCAGTCCGGTTGTTCCGTTTCTGGTAGAAGGTGAAACAATTGAGCCAAGCGTTTCCGACCCTATAGCAAAAGCCATGAGTCCGGCAGCAGTGAGAGAAGCCGAGCCCGCACTCGAACCACTTGCGCCTATATCGGTATTCCAGGGAGATTTTGTAAATCCATCAAACCAAACATCACCCCATGCCAGTGCACCCAGGCTTAGTTTTGCCAGATGAACGGCACCGGCTTCTTCCAGCCGTTGAATAACTGTTGCGGTTAATTCAATTTCCTGATCTTTATATGGCATGGCACCCCAGGTTGTAGGGAATCCTTCAAGTGCCAGGAGATCTTTGGATCCATAGGGAATACCGTGGAGCGGGCCTCGATCGATACCGGCTGCAAGTTCTTCATCGGCACGAGCAGCTTGCACAAGGGCCAAGTCGGCTGTAAGTGTGATAACACCTTCCAAAATGGGATCGTACTGCTCAATCCGGTTGAGATAGATTTGGGTAAGTTCAACGGATGTTAACTGACCGGTTCGAAGAAGTACACCCAGTTCTGCTACGGTCATAAACGCAATTTCCGAATCTGTTTCGGGACGTTGCACCGCCTCGGGAAGGCCCCAGTTGCTTGGGCTGTCATCTACGGAAATTTGCTTTCCATGAGGTATCGGGTTGAAAAGGATGGAAGGCCACACATCATTCGAAATATTCAATTCGCGAACTGCAAAGTAGCCGTCTCGGTTAGCGATAACTCCATCGAGCATGGAATCTCGTTGGGCTTCATTAAATTCGAGTCCGAATAGAATTTCTGCTGATGCAATATGTTCTTTGGTGATGTCTCTATCGTTAATTTCGCGTACGAAATAAAGTAAAAAAGGACCGATAAGGCAGCCCAGAAGAAAAAACAAAACAGCTTGTTTGATTTTCATAAAATTGATGTGTGGATTCAGGTTTTGGGGAATTTAGTTGATATGAACAAGTAGGGCAAGGATGAACCTTAATTATTCAATTTTAAATTGTTGTTTGATGGATTTCGAATCCTGCCCTAATCGCAAACGGAGAAATTTCCGATAGATGAATCGTCATAACCCGAATTATTCACGAAAGTATATAAATTGAAGCATAAACCATTGAACATTAGTGATATAGATTAGTCCTGTATACACTCAAGTTTGGGTGTCGTTAAAATGCTGCGAAATTTATAAGTACTAGCTGAGGCTTAGAAGCTTTTCAATCAAGAATTACTTCCCACAAAACATGGGCTAGTTTTACAACAGAATCGATTTCAACCCATTCGACGGCTTGGTGAATTCCTCCGCCTTTTGGTCCAAAGGTGAGGGTATCTATTCCGGCTTCGGCAAATAAAGCCGTATCCTCCCACCATCCGTGTCCGGTAAATGGGGGTATAAAACCCAATGCTTTTTTTGTAGCTCTTTCTAATGATTGTACAAGGGGTTTCTCCCGATGTATTTCATGGGGGTTTCGCCATAGCTCGCAAGTTACGGCAGCATTGAACTCAGGGTGTTTGTCATTTACTTTATTTATTAAAGCAAGTATTTCTTTCTCCACATCTTTCAATAATTCACCCGGTATAGTTCTTCTTTCAAGGTGTATTTCGCACGAATTGGAATAGATAAATAAACTGTTCCCACCTTTAATTATGGGTACATGAGCCGAGGCTTCCCCACATAATTCGTGCTTCTTAAGCTCAGGTAATGAATTGGCGTAAGGGTAAATTTCAGCCAATAATAAACCCATGAGTGTATTTGCGTCAATACCTTCTCTATGTTTACCTCCATGCGCGGTTTTTCCGGTAGTCATAATATTGAAAATTCCAAACCCTCTGTGTGCCAGACAAATATTAAGACCACTTGGTTCGGTAACAATAGCCTGATCAGCTTTATACTTGGTAAGAAAGTGAGTGGCTCCAATACTTTCGTATTCTTCGTCAGCAACGAAAGATAAAATTACATCGCCGTTCGGCTTTTGAGCCGTTTCATATAATGATTTTGCAACACCTAATATGGCAGCTATACTGCCTTTCATATCGAAGGCACCTCGACCATATAAGTTGCCGTTTTTAATTTCGCCTGAAAACGGATCACTCATACCTTTAACCCCAACCGTATCCATGTGAGCATTCAGAACCGTTGCCGGAGCTGTTCCGCTTCCCTTTATGATTCCCGTCACGTTAATTCTTCCGGGTACTATCTCATCAATAATTGGTTTTATTCCAAATTTCTTTAGCTCTTCGGCAATAAAGCTTCCAATTTCAACTTCACCCTTACCATCTGTTTCAAGAGACGGATTTACGGAATTGATTTGAACTAGTTTTTGAAGGGTTTGGGTGATGTATGCTTTATCCATAGTTACCGCTGTCTTGGGATAACATAAAACTCAGTTTGACGACCATCGATGTAAAAAACACGTTCCCCGTCGAAGATTGCATTTTCTTCAAGCATCATGCGAATATTTCTGTTCCAGCTTGGGATATAAACCTCGGCATTAAGCTCTATGGAGTGAGCAGTATTCGGATAAAGGGGATAATCACCGGAGCCGGGCACACCTCCTTGTTGATCCCAAAGACCAATCGTGGGGCCGGCTCCATGCCCATGAAAGCCAAGTGGGTGGGTATAAATGGTTGCGGCAATACCTTCTGTCCGCGCTTGCTCCAAAGCAGAAGCAAGAATTTCATTCCCGCTTCTTCCGGTTGAAAATTCATTGGTTAAAATATCCTGAAGTCTATTTCCTATTGCGAGTGCATCTTTCAAATCCTGAGGTACTTCAGTTTCTCCGGGTCTTAGCACATAAGCCAATCGCTGGGTGTCGGTACTTAGCCGCAGATAAGTAATCCCTAAATCCATGTGGATAATATCTCCGGGTAGAATGATATTCATGTCATAGCTACCCGAAAAGTCGCCATCATGTTCATCCTGACGAGCACGTATAACCTGAACGGTCGGATGAAACCATGCCGTTAATTTTAGCTCACGAATTCGCTCTCTAAACCACCATTGAACGTCGGATGTTGTCGTAACTCCGGGTGTTATCACCGCCTCAGATAGCCCTTCTTCAATGATGGAATGAGCAATACGGCTAACTTGCCTGTACACATCTATTTCCTGCTGCGTACGGGTTTCTAACCAGCCCACAGAAAGGTTTTCGGCTGATACAACTCTTACCTTTAGTTCCTCGTTGAGGCTATTCATTAAATTTCGATAATCCGTATGGCTGAGGCCATCAGCATGGGAAAAATTATCTGAGATGTTGATTCCAATCTTAGTTGGATTACGCTCCGCAATGACTTCTCCTAATCGCTTCCATTGGTCTGGTTCTTCATCAACAAACCACTGCGTCTCAAAAAAACCAATATTGTATCGTGCTACCGCAAGCCGTTCAAATGGTTGATCATCACCCGGATCAAAAAACACGAGAATGGTAGTTCGTCTGGATGACTGCCAGGTAGCGGGTAGCATGGTTAGTAGAACAGGGTCTTCGTTATATTCGCGGGCTATCAACACCCACATATCAATGCCTTCCCTACGCATGAGTTCAGGTACGAGATTGTCGAGACGATATTCAAGCCATTGGTCAATAACTTGAGCACGTTCCTGCATCGGTAAAATATGGGGAGACGACTGACCAATTGCCAGACTGCTACATAGCCAAAATGCGAGAAGTACGAATACTGATTTCATAAGACAGTTAATTGATTTGTTGATAAGCCAAATCAAAATAACTTAACCCTAATAATTCACCAAGAAGTTTTTAAAAGCACTAGTAGGGATTGGCAGGAATTCAAAAAAGAGATTGAATAGATAACTGTAAACTTTTATTAGGTGTTTATTTGTAATACTAATGTAGTGACAGGTCGCGACCTGTCACTACAGGACAATTATATGATAGGCAGGTTTTTATTTTGAGGTTCTGAATTGTTAATATTCCCTTTTTACTTGATGACAAATAACAGGTTCTGTATTGAACTATTAAAACTTTTTCAGCTGCTCCGCAGTAAGGCTTTAGATATAGATAATTTGTTTAGTGTTACTTTTTTTAGATAAAAAGTAACCAAAAATCACGGCTGTATTTAAATAGAGGGAAAGCTGTTGTGCCACAGCGGAAATAATCAAAGTTCCATTACCCATAAAGCTAATTCAATAACAGTACACGGAGTGATTATTTCTGATCGCTGTGTCACCCGAGCTTTCTTTTTCCTCTATTTAAATAAGGCCGATTAGTATCTCCTTAACCTACATGCAGATGTATTTTTAACCCGAATTATTCACGAAAGGATGAAATTTAAATCTTATACTATTAAAAATATTGTATTTAGAAAAATACCACACTCACTAAAATTTGGTTGTAGTTTAAATGCTGCAAAATTTCCATGCTAGCTTCGTTGAAGTTGAAAAAGTCATGCTCAGGGTACTAAGGTACCCTTCCGCTGATTTTCCACCTTCGCCTTGCTACCAAGAAAATTTTTTGGTGAATAATCCGGGTTAAAAGCATTAGCAGGGATAGGCAGGATTCAAAAAAGAGATTGAATAGATAACTGTAAACTTTTATTAGGTGTTTATTTGTAATACTAATGTAGTGACAGGTCGCGACCTGTCCCTACAGGACAATTATATGATATTGATGCTTTCCTTGTGATTATAAAAAATTGGTTAAATCACCCGGCACCATTAATATTTATATCTTTAATACGTATTTGCAGGGTTGTTCGCTTTCGCCAGGTGTTTTCTTCCAAAACATAGGCCATATCAAACGCTTCACTATCGCGAATGGCCGGCAGGTATTCGTGCATATTAAACCCAATTGCATCAAATACGGCCGAACCATTTTGTGCGACCCTCATTTTTAAATGCCCGTTACCAACAACCGACGGTGTTCCGACAACCCGCAACCCTTTACTACTGAAAATAGGCCGCATATTGTTCGGACCAAAAGGCTCAAATTGGTTCAAAATTTTCCAGAACTTTAGATTTACGTGGGATAGATCTAAATCAGAATCGATAATGAGTTCCGGCTTTAAATCCTCCATCGATAAATCGCAATCGGTGATTTCGCAAAACCGTTTGATAAAATCTTTTAGATTTTCTTGCTCCAAAGTTAATCCGGCAGCATACTCGTGACCACCAAATTGTAGGAGTAAATCTTCGCATTGTTTGAGGGCATCATAAATATTAAAGCCACGTATAGAACGTGCTGAACCTTTTACCAAACCATCAACGGTACTAAGCATAATGGTAGGGCGCGAATATAAATCCACAATCCTTGAGGCCACAATTCCAATCACCCCTAAATGCCAATCGCTGTCATGTAAAACAAGAGCTGAGCGTTTATCAAGATTGATTTTGGAGTCAATTTGGTTGAGGGCTTGTTCCATCGTATCGCTATCGGTAGTCCGACGAACCAGGTTAATCTTTTCTAACTCCTGAGCACGTTTTTTTGCTGTTTCATCGTCTTCGGCTATCAGAAGCTCAACGGCAATGCCCGCATCACCCATTCTGCCGGCAGCATTCAATCTGGGACCAATAGAAAAAACGATTTGTGATGTTGAAATTTTCCCCGGTTCCAAGTGGATTAGCTTTAACAGCGCCTGAAGGCCTTTACGCGTAGTGTTGTTCAAAAACTTTAATCCCTCCCGCATTAACACACGGTTTTCATCTACAATTGGAACAATATCGGATGCAATGGAAATTGCAACCAGATCTAAAAATTGATTTCCATTTGAAGCAGGAAGTCCCAGTTTTATTAGAGCTGCCTGAACCAGTTTGTAAGCAACACCGGCGCCGGAAAGACCATCAAAAGGATAGTTGCAATCGGGGCGTTTGGGGTCTAAAACTGCAAGTGCGTCAGGAATAACATCTCCTGCGTTATGGTGATCGCAAATGATTAAATCCAGCCCTTTCTCCTTGGCAAATTTTGCTTCTTCGATAGCGGTGATTCCACAATCTACTGATACAATGAGAGAAGCACCAAGTTCAAGCGCTTTGTTAATTCCATCAACCGAAATACCATAGCCATCTTTAAATAGGTGGGGTATAAAGTAATGCGCATCTACCCCGAACTGTTTAAGGAAGGTGTAAACAATGGAAGTTGCAGTGGTTCCGTCTACGTCGTAATCGCCATATACGAGAACCTTTTCTTGATTTCTGATTGCTTCTGCCAACCTAACCGATGCTTTATCCATGTCTTGCATGAGGAATGGATCGTGAAGCATACTAATGGTTGGTCTGAAAAAATCTTTTGCTTTATCGAATGTAGTAATGCCCCGGATGGCAAGGAGTCGCGCGATAGTCTCAGACACTTTGAGTTCGCTCTTGAGTTTGGACACAACTTCCCTGTTTTCCGGTTGGGCATAAGTCCAACGGAATGACATAGTAGTACTATTTTTTTCTTATTTAACATTGAATAGGCGGGAGGTTGTCACACCATCGGGCCAGACTTCCTGAGATAATCAGGAGTGATTATTTAAAATAAAAGATTTCTGCAAATTTGCTAATGATTTATTAATACAACTGTAATTAATTTTTCAGGGTTCGGATAAAACGGGGTGATTGGGAATTATAATTCCATATTTGTCCAATACTACGGTGCAAAACTTTCTCTGATTTTCGGTGGCACGGAAGGTATAGTTTTTCGCGAAGGTGCATAGACGCAAAGTTAACCCGAACTATTCACGAAAGTATGAAGTTTAAATCTATTGCTATTGAAATTTTTATTTATAGACAAATACCATACTTGCTCAAATTTGGGTATGATTAAAATGCTGCACTCCGAGCGAAGTGGATTCTATGGTTGCGGTATAAGACCTACTAAGGCGTTGTAAGTAATTATTATTTAATAATGTAAACACATCCCCCTTTGTAAGGGGGTACGAATTGGCGTAGCCAATTCGGGGGGATGGTGTTGAAGATTTTGAGGATTAATAAGTCGTAAAATTGGTATAAGCTTGTTGCTGTCATTTGTGCCCCAAACGAAGCGATCCCCACGAAGTGCACCGAGCAAAGCGATTCCCACGAAGTGAAACTCATAGCTGGCTCAGGTACCCTTCCGCTGATCTTCCACCTTCGCCTTGCTACCAAGAAAATTTTTTGGTGAATAATCCGGGTTAATTTCATATCTCAGTGTAAAGACCACCAACCCTGGAGATAAAAAAAGCCGACTATTAAAGGTCGGCTTCTAAAAATCAACTTTGCTTAGCTATTCTTTAAAAGGGTTTATAAACCGCCAGAAATACGGCCAGGCCACCAATCAAAGGCAAAAGAAACATTAATAACTTTGCAGATTGTGGTACTTTGTACGGTAGTACAATTGCCGCCCCAAAAAATGCCCAAATTACAATTTTTGCCCAAACCCATCCTTCGAATTGAGATGGTTTAATTCCCCAGGCTATCAAAATTCCCAAACCGGCTAAAAGAATTACCAAAAGGGAAACTCCATGAATAATAGATAATGGTTTTTTCCAGGGGTTATCTTCTTTGGTACCACCGTTTAAAACGTGCATTAACGTTGCTCCGAGGGCAGTAAATAAAAAAAGTACACCAAGAATATGTAATACTGATAATAAAAAATACGACATGATTTTATTGGTTAAGTCAGGTTAAATAGTTTTACCTAAAATACAAAACCCCCGCCAAAGGGACACTATAAACATGAATAGGTGAGGTAACACTGTATAATTCAAGTTTGGCTTAGTTTTCAAATAAACCCATCAAAATTCACTACCCCGGATACCCACCGGAAATGTAATTTTGTAAGGTGGCGATTTCAACTTTTTGCTTGTTGATAACTGCTTTAACCAAGTCCCCGATTGATACCATACCCACAACATGGTTGTCATCGTCCATGATTGGTAAATGGCGAATCTTTTTATCGGTCATGACCGCAAGGCAGGAGTCTACGCGCTCATTTACCTTAACACAGAACACATTTTGAGTCATAATTTCATGAACTTTGGTGGTTTTCGATGCTTTTCCTTTTAGAATCACCTTATTGCGATAATCTCTCTCAGATATGATTCCCTTTAAACTCGTGTTTTCCATTACTAGTAAAGCACCAACATTATAATCTGCCATTTTTGCAATCGCATCATAAACCCAGTCATCCGGTCTTATAGTTAAGATATCATAACCTTTACTGTCTAAAACTTCTTTTACTTGCATATCTGATTCCCCTTTTGTTGATTGATTTTAAGGCCACATCTAACCTTATGATTGATACATAGCACAATGTATTTAATTTGCCGAGAAAAACAAAAAACAAATGCTTAGGATGTTAATTTCTATTGATTACCACAGAGAAGCAGAGGCACAGAGTTTACCTCTTAATTCATAATTACCTTGTAAGGATTTTTACTCGACTGTATTAGTGCATCAAAAAAACAAAACGAATGAAAAAATGAATACGGTACGATTAAGAGAAAACTCCTACAGCACTAAACGATCCATAAAAAACCTTCAAAGCGACGAGCAACCGCGTGAAAAAATGCTACTGCACGGTCCCGAAGCTTTGAGTGATGCAGAGCTTATAGCCATGTTACTTCGATCCGGTTCCAAAGAAATGAATGTAATCGAAACCTCCCGCGCACTTCTTGATGAGTGCAAAGGCATAAAAGGAATCCTAAAAAGAAATTGGCAGGAATTAGCTCAAATAAAGGGAATCGGCAAGGTAAAAGCTATAACTTTACTGGCTGCTGTTGAACTTTCCACAAGGTTACAAGAAAGTTGGGACGAAGAAGACATCATCCTGAATACACCGGAGAAAGTAAATCAACATTTTGGCCCAAGACTGAGAAATCTCACAAAAGAGGTCTTTATGGTTGTATACCTGAACAGCGCAAAAAAAATGACCGGTTATGATAAAATCAGTCTTGGAGGGGCAAACGCTACGGTTGTTGATCCGCCGGAAATAATGAGAATGTCCATTCTAAACCGAGCCCACACTATTCTATTGATTCATAATCATCCATCTGGGAATAACAAACCATCTTCGGCAGATATTTCGCTTACAAATCGCTTGGTACAAGCAGGCAAAATGGTTGGTATTGAAATAACCGATCATATAATCATTTGCGGGAACAGTTACTACAGTTTCCGAACAACCGGCTTAATTTAGGTGAATCAAAGCTAAATCATAGTTATATTTACAAACCCGGTCAGGCCGGGTTTTTTATTTTGATAACCAAGCTACTATTTGATGAAACCGTATCTCACCGAAATTTTAAACAAAGCATTTACAAAAATTGCAGGCGAACCGTTAAATGCGCCTATCAATATTGAAAAGCCACGGGATGCAAGCCATGGGGATGCTGCCACAAATCTGGCAATGACCCTTGCCGGACGATTAAAAAAGGCACCGCGGAAAATTGCGGAAGAGCTGGTTGATGCTTTGGAATATGATTCCACCCATATTACCGATGTGGAAATAGCAGGTCCCGGTTTTATTAATTTCCGTTTTGCTGATGGCTGGCTATTCAACCAACTTTCGGATATTATCGCATCCGGCTCGGATTACGGCAAAACGGATGGTGCCAAAGGCAAAAAAGTGTTGATTGAGTTTGTAAGTGCAAACCCTACCGGACCCTTAACCGTTGGTCATGGCAGAAACGCCGTTTTGGGTGATACAATTGCAAGATTACTTGAGTGGACAGGTGCTGATGTACAGCGTGAGTATTATTTCAACAACGCAGGCCGACAAATGCGGTTGCTTGGGCAAAGCGTCTACACGCGTTATGCTCAACAGCACGGCGTTGACTGCGAACTGCCGGAAGGTGGTTATGAAGGCGAATACATTGGCGATATTGCAGCAGGTTTAAAAGAAGCTTATGGCGATGGGTTGCTTCAAAAAGAACCAACCGATGCCATATTTAAAGAAGCAGCTGAAAGTGCCATTTTTGATGACATCAAGAAAACACTCGGGCGTATGCAAATTGAAATGGATAGCTATTTTAACGAACATACACTGTACGAATCGGGTGATATAGAATCTGTAGTAAATAGGCTTAGAGATAAAGACCTTGTTTACGATGCCGACGGTGCTGTTTGGTTTAAGACAACTGAATTCGGAAAAGAAAAAGATACGGTTTTAATTAAAAGCATCGGCGAACCAACGTATCGTTTGCCGGATATTGCCTATCACATAAACAAACTTGATCGAGGATATGATTTGTGCATTGATATTTTTGGTGCCGATCATATCGCAACCTACCCCGATGTGGTATCGGCGGTGAAAGCTCTTGGATATGATGCTGACCGAATTGACGTACAGGTGTATCAGTTTGTGAGTATAGTTAAAGACGGCATTCCGTTTAAAATGAGTACAAGAAAAGCCAACTTTGTAACTCTCGATGAATTGATGGATGAAGTGGGCTCAGACGTTACCCGCTTTTTCTTTTTGATGCGTACTCCGGGAACCCATTTGGAGTTTGATATAGCCGAAGCCAAGGAAGCCGGTGAAAAAAATCCGGTTTACTATCTTCAATATGCACACGCACGTATTCAAAGTATCCTCAGAAAGGCTGCGGAAGAATATCCGGAAATATTAACCCAGGATACTGACCTAAGTAACCTCACCCACGAAACGGAAATCAACCTGATAAAACTCTTGCTTCAATTCCCCGAAACAAACGAAACGGCTGCCAAACATAGAGAACCGCATCGATTAATTGCTTACCTGAATGATATAGCAGCTCAATTTCATAAGTTTTATCATGATTGCAGGATTCTTGGCGAACCGGCTAATGTAGCAAGTGCGCGTACATCCCTCTTAAAAGCTGTAGTAACCGTAATGGCTAATGGTTTAACGATTTTGGGTATTTCCGCACCGGATAAGATGTAAGTTGGACGCACTATATCTTTAAATATTTTTATTTATCACACAGTAACAGAAGGTTATGTAACGCCAACCGGCTTAACAAGTTTATCCATTTGGAAAATAATCCAAAGGGCAGTTGCAAGGACTAATAAACCCGTGAGAATTATCGCCAGTTGAATGTCATAAAGGTCGGCGATTACTCCTGAGAAAATGGCTCCAATTGCATACCCCAAATCTCTCCACAATCGGAAAACGCCAATACTTTCAGCCCTGTCGTTGGGATGGGTTAAATCGGCAACGGCTGCTAAAAACGTAGGGTACACCATTGCAGTACCCATACCCAGAGAGGCTGCAACAAGAAGAAAAGCATAGTAATAGTCAATAAAAGCGAAAGCCAATAAACTTACGCCCTGTACGAGCATGCCCATCCATAACATTTGTTTACGACCGGTGTAATCCGAGAGTTTACCGGTTGCGATTTGCATGATGCCCCAAAATGCAGGGTAAACAGCTACAACCACACCAATCTGTGTAAGGTTTAAGCCCGAAGCAAGTAAAAATATTGGGAAAGCCCCCCAGGCCATTCCATCTTTAAAGTTGGTCATCAACCCTGCCAGAGATACCGATTGCAGGTTTTTATCCCCTACGCTTACAGTATAAAACAGGTTTGATTTACGATCTGAACAGCCGGTGTTATTGGCTTCAAAAAGGACAAGGTTTGATGTGTCCCGCACAAAAAATATGGTCATCAATAAACCCAATACAGACAAAACGATTCCTATAAAAAACGGGTAGGGACGCAAGCCAAATTCTGCAGCTACAAAACCGGTTAGAAAAGCAACTATTGCAACAGCAAGGTAGCCCGCAAATTCATTTAGGCCCATTGCCAACCCGCGGTCTTTTTCTCCGGCCAAATCAACCTTCATAATGACATTGGCAGACCATGCAAGCCCCTGATTAATGCCAAGCAACACATTTGCGCCAATTATCCAGTTCCAATCGGGAGCAAACATGAGTATAAAGGGAACCGGAATACCAAATAACCAACCTATAATGAGCATATTCTTTCGACCATACGATTGTGCAAACCTGCCGGCAAAATAATTGGCTATAGCTTTGGTAATTCCAAAAACAACAATAAATGAAAAAATTGCGGAGCGGGCTGCAATCCCAAAATCTGTTTCGGCAATTTCCGGAAGGATGGTTCTTTCCATACCAACCATTCCTCCAACAAAGGCATTAATTAACACCAATAGTGAAAACTGTTGCCAATTTTGCTTTAACCCGGGAGTAGTTTTTGATATCATAGCTGCAAAAGTAAACAACTTTTAAGATAAAAGATTGGGTCAAGGGACAAAATTATTGGCTTCTCACTTGTGGTGCAGAATTTGTATCTTTGGTTTATCCATAAATCAGGGTATTAACTAACATTTTCCGATTGGAACCTCCCTTACAAGCGTTCGGTGCTTTTCTATTAGCTTTTGATGACGTAGCCGGTTCGGTTAACGATGCCGCTTTGCATTTGCCGGATTTAATAACTTATGCAGTCGTAATTTTGATTGGTTTAGCTTTTTCGGCCTTCTTTTCAAGTTCGGAAGTTGCTTTTTTCTCGGCTGAAAACCGAAACCGTTTTGACGAAAAGGATAAAACGGGAAGTTCAGCTGAGCTACGCGTAAAAACAATGCTGGAAAAACCCCGCAGGCTTCTCAACACCATTTTGATTGGGAACACCTTTGCCAATATTGTTACCGCTGTTTTTGCGGCTGTTCTTACCGGAGAGTTAATTCGTTATTTTGGCGCAACCGAATGGATAGTTTATACTATCGAAATCGTCATTCTAACGTTTACCATTGTTATCCTAACCGAAATTACACCCAAAATTCTTGCATTAAAAAACCCGATTGAAGTATCGCGTTCGCTAAGCGGCTTGTTATATTTGTTTTTTGTTGTATTGGGACCCATCACCATTTTTATTGCGCGCTCTACTCAACGAATAGAAAAACGCATTCCGCAGGTTCAGGATAACATATCGTCAGAAGACTTAAAAACCATAGCCGAGGTGGGTGAAATGCAGGGGACACTCAAAGGCGAAGAGCGGGAAATCATCGAAAATGTTATTGAGTTCGGGAACACAACCGTAAAAGAAATCATGACTTCCCGTGTAAATATGGTGGCAATTTCCACCGATGATACCCTGAAAGATGTTTTGAACCTGATTCAGCAAAAGAGCATTTCACGTTATCCGCTTTATGAAAATGATTTAGATACGATAGTTGGTGTAATCCACGCTAAAGACATTCTCCCGTTTATACACAGTAAAAAAAACTCGGCTCAAATCAACTGGAAAACCATTGCGCGGAAAGCGTTTTTTATTCCGGCGGTGAAAAAGATTGATGACCTCCTTAAAGACTTTCAGCGGGAAAAAACCCACGTTGCCATTGTGGTTGATGAATATGGCGGCACCGAAGGTCTTGTAACATTAGATGATGTGCTAGAGGAAATTATCGGTGAAATGCATGATGAACAAACCGGCATTGAGCGTCTATACACCCGCAGAAAAAATGGAGAGTACGTTTTCGACGCAAAAATTGACCTTGATGAAGTAGGTGAAATCCTCGACATGGAACTTACTACCCCTGATGATGAATACGAAACACTGGGGGGACTCATCTACAGCTTAACCGAGCGCATACCCGAGGAAAATGAATCCATGACTTTTAAAGGTCTTGAACTGACCGTGATGCTGGTTGAAAACAACCGTGTGAAAAAGATTAAAGTGAAAGTTCTGCCCGAAACCCCTAAAAAAACCGATACCGATACCTGATTATGATTGAACGTTATTCAACACCCGAAATGTCCGCTATCTGGACTGAACAAAATCAATTTCAGGCATGGTTGGAGGTAGAGTTGGCCGCCTGCAGAGCATGGAGCAGAATCGGACATATTCCGGCAGAAGATGTCGACAAACTCTACGAAAAGGCCACTTTCGATATTTCAAGAATCAAAGAAATTGAGGCCGAAACACGGCATGATGTAGTGGCATTTACCCGTGCAGTTTCCGAAACGCTCGGTGATGAAAAAAAATGGGTGCATTACGGTTTGACCTCAACAGATGTGGTTGACACAGCCTGGGGTTATCGGTTGAAACAAGCCAATGAATTAATACGCGAACAGCTAACCCGATTTCTTGAAATTCTTAAAGCCAAAGCCCTGAAGCATAAATATTCGGTTATGATGGGGCGAACACACGGTATCCATGCCGAGCCAACTACATTCGGGTTGAAATGTGCCTTATGGTATGCGGAGATCAACCGAAATATAGAGCGTTTTGAAAAAGCCGCTGCCGATGTTGAGTTCGGTAAGCTTAGCGGTGCAGTGGGTACATTTGCGAATATTCCACCGGAAGTTGAAGCCCACACCTGTGAAATTTTAGGGATTAAACCGGCGCCTATTTCAACCCAAACCCTGCAACGCGACCGGCATGCGTATTATATGGCGACCATTGCATTAATCGGCTCTACTCTGGAAAAGATTGCCGTCGAAATCCGGCATCTCCAAAAATCTGAAACTAGAGAAGTTGAAGAGCGCTTCTTTGCCGGGCAAAAAGGCTCATCGGCTATGCCGCACAAACGGAACCCCATCAGCTCGGAAAATATTTCGGGTTGTGCCAGGGTGCTTCGGGGGTATATGGTTACTGCTTATGAAAACATTCCGCTTTGGCATGAGCGCGACATTTCCCACTCCTCAGCCGAGCGCATCATCATACCCGATGCCACCATTCTGCTACATTATATGCTGAAGCGCTTTGGTAATGTGGTTGATAATTTGGTCGTTTTTGAAGATAATATGCTTGAAAACATCCAAAAAACACATGGGTTGGTTTTTTCTCAACGACTCATGTTAAAGCTGATTGATAAGGGATTGAGCCGTGAATCGGCTTATGACACGGTTCAACCACTTGCCATGAAATCCTGGTCAGAAAAATTACCATTGATAGATTTGGCTAAATCGAGCGAAGTCATCACCCAAAACCTTTCATCAGAAGAAATTGAAGAGGCGTTTTCTACGAATCATCACACTCAAAATGTGGATGTGATTTTTGAGAGGGTAGGGATTCGTTAGGGGTAGACAGCAGTAAATCCGAAATTTTTAATTCAATGAATAAATAATCACGCCAGAATCTTTCCCTTCGGATTTAGTATATTTGGCAAAACAAAATTACGACCCAAATTGCCAAATAATCCCCAAACTGAATTATGTTTAATAACGGCACCCTGCTCGCCCGAACGCATCCCGGGCTTGAACCTATTTTAGAACAAGAACTAACGGAAGCCGGTGCCGAACATCTTTTGGTTACTGAAGGTGGTATTCGTTTTAATGCATCGGAAGATGCGTTTTACTCCTTCATGCTTCACTCCTTTGTGGCAACATCTGTAGAGTTGCTCCTATCATCACCAGCTGATATTCGTCAAACGGAGGTTTCAACTCTGGCAGAAATGGTGAAGTGGACCGAAATCATGCCCATCCATTCCGTGTTTGATGTGAAAGCGTTTCATAACGGAAAATCTACTTCTGCCTTACGCATTTTGGCAAGCGAATTAAGAAACGCCATAAAAGCGAAATATACTGCTGAGTTTGATGTTGCACCGGCTTTTGCCGATGAAGATAATGAAGCCGAATTTGTGTTTAATATTCATATAGAAGATGCAGGCACTTGCTACCTTACTTTGGATGCAGCCGGAGAGCCTTTTGCAAAAAGAGCTGTTATCAATAAAGAAGAGGGTGGGAACCTTTCGCCGGCTATGGCTGCCGGAATTGTGAAACTATCAGGTTGGGATGGAACCGTGCCTTTGGTTGACCCTTATTGCAATAACGGCTCAATTTTGATTGAAGCAGCTCGAATTGCAAAAAAGCGTACACCTGCATTTGAAGATGATGCTTTTCTGATGAAAAAATGGCGTGTATTTCGTCATGCGCTGTGGAAAAAACACCGTGAATTACTCGTGCCGGAAATTCGTAAGGATGTAGATTGGATTTATGGAAGTGATAAAGACGGAAGAAGACTGTCTCGCGTTAGCTACCTTCTCAAAATTTTGCGTCTTACTGAAAATGTTAGATTGAAGGTTTCAAAAGCAAATGACATTTATTACCCCAAAGGTCCGGCTTTTTTGCTAACGGCACCGCCCGCTGAAACCGATTTAAAATTGATGGGTGATTTTGCAAGAAAAACCAAACAGTTCGCTCACGATTACAAAATTGGCATCTTCTCGCCTATGCATAACATCGATTCGGTAATGGGAATGAAACCCTTCAAAACCTTTAAGCTGGATTACGATGAGCGCGAATACAGCTTTATGCTTTTTGATGTTTTCAAAAAGGCTAAGCCGGCTAATGCCACACCAAGAAAATTCTCGGGAAAACCGACTTTCAAAAAAGATTCAAAACCGTTCGTAAAAGAAAAGCCTAAAGGGATCCCGAAACGGAAGTAGTCTTAGGTATTCTTGGTTTTGGTTTCTGAATCTGTGTAAGATTCGATTATCTTTTGTGGCGGATGCTTTTTAAAGCGTTGAAACAAATTTTGATTACCACGGATATACAGAGACCCAAGAGAGGGAGGTTTTTATTTTGAGGTGCTGGAATGTTGTAGCTGATTCGTTACTAAATCGTTTATTATTTGATGACAAATAACAAGATCTTTAATGAACTATTAAAACTTTTTCAGCTGCTCCGCAGTAAGGCTTTAGATATAGGTAATTTGTTTAGTGTTACTTTTTCTAGATAAAAAGTAACCAAAAATCACGGCTGTATTTAAATAGAGGGAAAGCTGTTGTGCCACAGCGGAAATAATCAAA
>PXCK01000116.1 GCA_003566635.1 Balneolia bacterium
CCACCACGGGTAAAAACCGCAACGTTTCTATCCCGAATTATTCCCTATTCCGGGTGTAAACCTTTATATAAAAAAAAGGCCATCACAATGTGACAGCCTCTATAATGGGTCAATCCTTCAAATATCGTTCGAGCCAGTTGTGTAACTCTTCGTACCAATAAATTGAATTCTGGGCGGATAATATCCAGTGGTTTTCATCGGGGAAATAAACCAAGCGTGCATCAAGCCCCTTTCCTTTGTAAACGCCATAAACTTCAAGACCCTGAAGAACAGGCACACGATAATCCAATTCACCATGAAAGACCAACATAGGCGTTTCAAAGTTCTCGGCAAACATTGCCGGGTTGAAGCGAAGCATACTATCGAGTCCGTCCCAGGGAGCACCACTGTATGCCTGAACACGATGTTGTGTAACGTCTGATGCAAACTGACCCATGATGTTATAAACACCGGCATGGTTTACTAAGGCAGAAAAACGATCGGTATGTCCGGCAATCCAGCTCACCATATATCCACCATAACTACCCCCGGCAGCTGCCATTCTGCTACCATCTACATAAGGTCGCTCTGATAAATAATCGGCGGCTTTCATAATATCTCTGAATGGTAGGTCGGCATGGTTTCCATGAATGGACTCGGCAAACTCCTGTCCAAAACTGGTGGAACCGTGAAAGTTCGGCAATGCAACAACATAACCGGGTGCTGCAAAAAGGTGAGCATTCCAACGATAGTGAAATTGATCACCAAATATTCCATGAGGTCCGCCATGAATCATCATTACAAGCGGATATTCTTTGTTTTCGTCAAAATCAGGAGGATAGACCATAAACATTTGAACATCTACATCATTTGCTCCTTTATAGGTTATACTTTCTGATCGACCATAATTTAACTCGCTTATTCTTTCGTCGTTGAACTCGGTTAATTTAACCGGTGTGCCGCCACTTCTGTTAATGCTGAAAATCTCTGCCGGTCTTTCGAAAGTTGTGTGCGTGAAGAGTATTTTGTCATTGTGGTACAGTGCCAACCCGCCATTTGAGCCACCCCGAAAAACCTCTGAAACTTCTCGTGAATCCATATCAAAAGAGAAAACAGAAGTCATCCCTCTGTCCTGAGCTGAGAAAAAGATAGTGTTGCCGTCTTCGCTCCAGTTCCAGTTACTAAAACTCATATCAATTTCTTCGGTCAAGACTTCCCGCTCACCCGTGTGCCTATCATACACAACCAATCGTACATTATCAGCATAAAAATGGGTGCTTCGCTGCTTTCCGTACATAATGAAACGTCCATCGGGACTGTATGATGGAGATGTATCGTTAGCGGGGTTATGTTCGGTTATATTAACCATGTCACCGCTACCGTCAGTGCTTAACAGGTAGATATCATAATTCAAATATTCATAAGGAGGTGGGGTGGCATTTGCAGAAATAGCAATTTCGGTACCATCGGGAGAAATATCATAGCCGGGAGCACCCATCATGGCAAAAAACTGTTGGGAGTTCGGCATCAAATCAACAACTTCGCCGTCCAGTGTTGTGGAAAATAAACGAGGATACATCCCGTGTGTTAACCAACGGTCCCAATGACGATAAATGCGGTTTTCGGTCACCTTGGCGGTCATTCTGGAATCACGTTGTTGTTGCATAATTCTGCTTTGCTCATCCCAATCGCCATTGTAATCAGGATGAACAGTTGAGGAAAATGCTAAACGCTGCCCATCGGGAAACCATTTTGGTGCGGTAACAGCCACCGGAATATTGGTGATTTGTTTTGCTTCACCACCATATACGGGCATTACATAAAGTTGAGCCGGACCACCACCACGACGGGATGTGAAGGCCAGGTAGTTGCCGTCGGGACTAAAAACAGGGTTCCCATCCGATCCGCCTGATGTAAACATTCTGGGAGTATCCGAATTATCGCGCATCAACCAAATTGTGGTATTCGAACCATTTGTGCTGATATCATAATTAGTAACCGTAAATGCTATTGCACCCTGACTACTAACCTGAGGGGCGCCAATTCGCTCCATCTTCCATAAGTCGTCGGCTTCAATAACGCGCTGCCCAAAAACAGAAGAAGTAAATACAAATAGAAAAAGAAAAGTACCAATAAGCTTTAGTTTCATATATGGAATAATTTGTTCATAATTATCATTCAAGATAGATGAAAACGATTATTTCATCAAATAAAAGGGAGGGGCTTGTCATTCTTAACCCGAATTATTCACGATTGTATTAAAATTAAAGCTCAAACCTTTCTATTCTAATGATATAGATAAATACTCCATTCACTCAAGTTTGGGTGTGGTTTAAATGCTACACTCCGAGCGAAGCGATTCCTGCGCAGCAAAACCCATGAACTGCTGTAAGTAGCGAAGAATTTTGATTTAATTCAAATTATAACAATGGTTTAGGGCATATTGTCCAGCCATGGGTTTAAACCTATGGCTGGCTCGTGAAGTGCTTCGAATGAAGCGATTCCCATGAAATGCAACCCATGGCAGAAAGTATGGTTAATTCAAATTATATCAATAGTTTAGGATTCATAATCTAGCCATGGATTTAAATCCATGGCTGGCTTAGGTACCCTTCCGCTGATTTTCCCTCTTCGCCTTGCTACCAAGAAAATTTCTTGGTGAATAATCCGGGTTAATAAACTCAGTGCCTCTGTGGCAAATAAAAATATCTTCCGGAGACCCCACAAAATCTTAAAAATTATTTACATCATTCCGTTCTATATTTCTGCATAATTCCTGCATCAACAAATAAAAAGCAACCTCATGAAACGACTTTTTTCTATTTCCGTTCTATTCCTGTTTTTAACCGGAAATCTTCAGGCTCAACAAAGCCCTACTTATATGGATGGCTACCTCAAGTGGGATGCCGGTGATTATATAGGCGCCCTGGAAGATTTTCTATCCATTTTGAATGGGGATCAGGCTTATGAATGGTTTGATGAGATTGCTGTTTTAACCGGTGAGCTATACAAGCTGGAAGAACTTTCGGAAGATGGCCGTAATCCCACTTTTAGCCCGGATAACAGCCATATTGCCTGGCAGGAGGTGTATGACGGAACAACTTTCACTCAAATAGCACGTGTTTTAGACGACTCCGTAGAGCGCCTTTTTTCGGTTGAAGGTCGGGACTTTCTTTTTTCTCCTGATGGTCGTCACGGAGTGATCATGCGAACCGAAATGACACCGGAAATTCTGGAACTGCAAGACCAATTAGCCGAAGCTTTTGCTAGTCGTATTCGGGCTGATATTCTTAGAATCCGCGGTGCATTATTGTATCAAGAGGCCGTACATACGTCCATGTTACTTGTTGATATAAGCACCGGTGAAGCTGTGGAAATTGATGCAAACGGCATGATGGTTCGCACTCCCGCTTTTGATGGTTCCGGCAATCTTTGGTTTAGCGGTGTTGAGTCCGAAGTTTATAATCACAGTGATATCTACAAACTTTCCATTAATGATCATAGCCTTAGTAAAATTACAGGCGGTAACGGGTTCTTTGATGCTCCAAAACCGGTACATAACGGAGAAAGAGTTTTCTTCAACTCTTTACCATTATCTCCTTTTCCGGCTCAGCCCGGCGAACAGCGCCATGTTTTTGAAGTCCCAACTGAAATCGTTCTGCATGATATGTCTAACGGAGAATTAAACCGATGGATAGGAACAAATTTGGTGATATCATCATCTGAAAACCGTTTTGCTTTTATGGGTGATGAAGATGACAGGCGCGCCATCTTTTCTGCTGAGCTTTCTGATGTGCCGGGTGATGCCGTTCAAATGGTGGCTTCTTCTTTCCCTATTCAAAATCCTGCATTATCTCCCGATGGCAGTAAACTTGCTTACATGCTTCGTGAGGGTATCAGTTGGAATATCCATTTAGTGCATACCGATACAGCTACAGACGAACAACTTTCTTTTGATATACAACATGAATTGTTCCCACATTTCTTAAACGACAATACCGTACTCGGAAAGATGGGAGAAGCACGCCATCGCAGGTCGCATATTTATAACACCGACACCAAAGAATTCTACCGGTTGTTACATAACGGTACGGTTCGAACCGTTTCAATGGAAAATGAATGGGAGCCCAGCCCTGATGGAAAGTTTTTGATTGTAGTTGCTCAGCGCGGAGGCGATACCATTGCGCCCGAGCAAGGTGTTTATTTGATTCGCATTGGTGAACGTATTTCTAAAGAAACATTAATCGATCGTCTTGAGAAAAACCTGAAAAGTGAACAAGCTCTTCTGAAAAAAGCAGAAACCATGTTCGAACCGATTTATGATGAAGTAAGAGCAGCTACGCAAGAAGTAAATATTACTCGGTTGTATCACTATCAAAAATCGCTGTATGATTTTGGATCCAAGCACATGACACAACCGGGCAACCAAAAAGCAAGTGCATATATTTATGAAACGCTTAAATCGTTTGGGTATGAGCCTGAGCTTCAGTGGTTTAATCCATCCGGCGATATTGAGACAGCAAATGTAATTGCCCGGCTCGAAGGAACTACGCATCCTGATGTGGTTTACATTTTAAGTTCTCACTTCGATTCGGTATTGAGAAGTCCCGGAG
>PXCK01000131.1 GCA_003566635.1 Balneolia bacterium
CTTTGTTGTTTGTTGGTTTATTTATGATGGCTACCTATCGCTTTTTAATACAAAACCCAAATGCCGTAGGCATGGCCGATATCATAACCCCTTATTTCGTTTCACGGGAATCGCTTCGCTCAGGGCGTTTCACGGGAATCGCTACGCTCGGGCTTGTGGGGCGCAAAATCTAGCAATAAACTCATACCAATTCTACGACTTTCGTAACCTTAAAACCTCTTGCACCATCTCCCACGAATTGGTTGCGTTTACTATACACAAAAAATCACCACGTCCAGCGGTACATTGTTGGAGATTTTTGCACCCAGTGCGGATTCCCAACATAACGGTATCTCATGTGCACAAGTGGCCAAAACGGTTTCCAATGTATTCTTGAAGGATGAATATATTCAGTTATCCCCTTTGCCGTTTCTATAGAATCATTTGTTTTGTCATGTATAATTACATCCGACAAATACCGGTAATAGAAGGGGCCTGAATCAACAATTTTTGTTTGATGAATGGATACTTCAATCTCTCTTGAATTCAACTCAATAGTTCTCGCGCCTGAAAGTAGAAAGACGTTACTCGAGAAGTCTCTCAGGGAACCTTCAGTCAACTCTGTTTTTATATTTCCAAAATCATCAATTAACCAAGCTTGTGGTTTTAAACCCTCATTTGTACGCATAATATAATAAATGAGAGATTGATTTTTGAAATGGAAACGCCCCCAGTACCAATCAATAAACTCATTTTTCATAGGTTCGAATCCCAAATTATGGTCATGGTATCCGCTTCCATCATATGCAAATGGAGTCGTTTCTTTTCCCTTTTCAGTCAGATAACCATTTGCTGTTACCTTAGCTTTAGGCATGGTGAGATTCCATCCATGACCTGATTTAGAATCACTCTTTGGGAAAATATTATCCGATTTGTATATAGATTTATAGACTATCTCGGCTATAAGCGCATCACCCGATGGAAAGCTTTCATTAATGTTTATGGTGTGTGTAATTCCCTTCTCCGATTTTTCAGCCAAAATCTCATTCTTACCTACTTTAATTTTTACCCTATGATTATCCACAGAGAAAGAGGACTCCACTTTTTCATACTCACTCATGCTGTAAAACACTGGTTTTCCCTTATGATATACCGAGAGAGAAATTGCAGGATGATTGTCAGGACGGTCAGGTCTGTTGGATTCTAAACTTTTATTGTATGATGGCGAAAAAGGACAACCATCATAAAAAATAATTACAAAAGCCCAGTCACCATTGGCGCTTACTGCATCGTAGTACCACCATTCGTAAGCCCCCGGATGTTTATCTACAGCCGGAAAATCGTTCTCAAATCTTGATGTAATATTCATTGGGGTAATTTACGACCAATCGTCGGGGCATTACAAGATTTCGTTTTATATTAAAGCAATAATGCAACCTACTAAAAATTATTAAACAATTTCTTCCGATTTTTAATGCACATCTTAGAGCTACTATTATTAGCAGGAACCCTGTTCTTAATTTATAAGACATTTATTTTAACACGAAACCGATTCGACTTAGCCGGACTACCCCCAAGAGCTGACTTCACATCTAAAAAAAGCATTGCCATTTGTATTCCTGCTCGAAATGAAGAACGAAATATCGAAAAATGCGTTAGCTACGCTCTGGATCAAACGTATAATAATTATCATATTTATGTCTTAAATGACAGGTCAACAGACGACACCGGCAAGATTTTAAATACACTACAAAAGTCTAACCCCGAAAAACTCACTATCATCAACGGCACAGATAAACCCGAGGGTTGGCTTGGCAAACCGCATGCGTGTCATATTTTAGCTCAGCAGACGAATGAAGATTACCTCTTGTTTACCGATGCAGATACATGGATGCAACCTCATGCTTTAAAATCGATGGTGTTTGAAATGGAGTTAAGAGGTTTGTCTTTCCTAACGGTTTGGCCTCAGCAGCAACTTTATTCATTCTGGGAAAATATTATCGTCCCTCTGGTATATGATGCCCTATTAGGATTACTTCCAACAGCATACACCGAGCGTAAACCTCTCTGGATGCCCACATTTTTATATAACAAATTAGGATATCAATTTGCTGCTGCAAACGGTCAATGTGTGATGTTTACACGTGAATCCTATCATTCAATAGGGGGACACAAAGCCGTTAAAAACGATATTGTGGAAGACGTAAAAATGGCACAATTAATAAAGAAACAAGGCTTACCCATGAAAATGTATCATGGTGCCGGTTCTTTTTTTTGCAGAATGTATGCTAACTATCAGGAAATTTTTGATGGATTCCGAAAAAACTTTTTTGCAGGATTTAATTATAATTATGCCTTGTTCACGTTGATGGCAATCATTCACATTTTGGCATATATCCTACCGGTTGGTGTATTAATTGGCGGATTGATTTACCCTTTCCCTCTTTATGTTTTGATTCCCGCCTTTATAAATGTGGGATTAATGGTGATGCACCATGTAGTATTAGCAACCTGGTTCAGATGGCCACCCGGTTTTTCTTTCCTGAAACCTTTGGGTGTGCTTTGGTTTCAATATCTTGGAATTATTTCCGTAATGGACAGAATTTTCAAGAAAAAAGTAAACTGGAAAGGTGATAAAGTTTAATTAACCATATCCTTTGAAACTTTCCACTTGTATGATACCTAATGATTAACGAATTTTGATGGATGATTAAATTTCCATTTATACTACCCGAATCACTGGCCGGCTACGTCGAAGCTTTTGAGCGAAACGAAACAAAATCAATTGATTCTCTCAAAAAGCACCTAAAGCGACGAGGTCCCGATGCCGTTGGTTACTTTCTTTTATCATGGCTTTGTGACCAAATTGAGGACATCGAGAATAGAAACTATTACGCAAATAAAGCTAAATGCTGTGCTCCCGGTTCATTATTCTTTGAAAGCCTTCCTTATTTCTATGAACATCCCGATGAATTTGATGCCTGGACTCCTCAAAAAACAACCCAAAAAGAAGCTATTCCAAAGTCTTCTTTCGATGAATTTTATGTAGACATTGACTCTTTGGTTGATCGCCTTGAAACAATCAATCAACCAACTAAGTCAACCGGTGTTCAGGAGCAAATAAAAAAAATTCCTGAGACCGATCCTAATAGCTATATTGCTACGCCTACCTTAGCACTTATCTACACTAAACAAAAACACTACCATAAAGCAATTGACGTCTACAAGAAATTAGCTGCTAAAAACACAACAAAAAAAGACACCTATATAAAAAAAATAAAAAAGTTAGAAGATCTTATTGATAGCATGAATGAATAGCCATCTACAGAACACTCAATAAGCACACACTTTCTTATTTATTCCTGTGATATAAATGTTCTTGGAAATCCTCCGAAATCTGTTTTAAATCCCCGATTTTGGTGGTAAAAAAACGTTCCATTTCGTATACTCAAATATAGTATTTAATCAACCGAATTATTCAGGAGGCACAGTGAGCAAGCACGAATTAGCCGGAAAACCGGCACCAGAAAGTATTTTAGCAAATATCCCGACACTTGTAAGTTCATTTTATTCACTTCGTCCCGACGTTACTAATCAATCTCAGGCTGTTTCATTTGGAACATCTGGTCACCGTGGATCTTCACTTACAAATTCTTTCAATCAAAACCATATACTTGCCATAGCTCAGGCTATATGTGAATACAGAAAAAAGAACGAAATAACAGGACCACTATTTTTGGGAATGGACACCCATGCTTTGTCAGTGCCGGCTTTTGAAACTGCCATTCGGGTTTTTGCTGCCAATGGCGTTAAAGTAAAGGTTGACAAACATTTTGGCTACACCCCTACCCCTGTAATTTCACATGCCATTCTAACTTATAACAAAAACAGAACAGAAGATCTTGCAGATGGAGTTGTTATTACACCATCACACAATCCTCCGGAAGATGGCGGTTTTAAATATAATATGACACATGGTGGTCCGGCCGATTCTAAAACCACTGAAATCATCGAAAAAAGAGCTAATGAAATTATTTATAGCGGTTTAAAGGATGTCCTCAAAATGGATTACGAAGACTGCTTAAACGGACCGCATGTTATCCGTTACGACTACATAACTCCTTATGTAGATGACCTGGAAAATATTATTAACATGAAGGCCATTAGTGATGCAGGCGTAAAAATTGGCGTTGACCCTATGGGAGGTGCAGGTATCCACTACTGGAAACCTATAGCCGAAAAGTATGGACTTAGTCTTTCTTTGGTAAATGAAACCGTTGACCCATCCTTCAGATTCATGACAGTTGATCACGATGGTAAAATACGAATGGATTGCTCTTCACCTTATGCAATGGCTAAACTCATAGAAATGAAGGACAAGTATGATATAGCCTTTGGCAATGATCCCGATTATGATCGTCACGGAATCGTTACACCAACAGGTGGTTTGATGAACCCCAACCATTATTTAGCTGTTGCTATTAAATACTTATTTGAAACCCGAACGGATTGGAAAAAAGATACTAAAGTAGGTAAAACTCTGGTATCAAGTAGTATGATTGATCGCGTAGCTGAAGATGCCGGTCTTGAGTTGTGTGAAGTCCCGGTTGGGTTTAAATGGTTTGTTGATGGATTATATTCAGGCGAATTTGGTTTTGGAGGTGAAGAAAGTGCAGGTGCAAGCTTCCAAAGATTTGATGGTTCAGCCTGGAGTACAGACAAAGACGGTATCATTTTAAATTTGTTAGCAGCTGAAATCACTGCTGTAACAGGTAAAAATCCTTCTCAACATTACAAAGAATTCGAAAATAAGTTTGGGAAACCAGTTTATGAACGCATGGATGCACCCGCTACAAAAGAGCAAAAGAATATCTTAAAAAATCTGGATTCTGATAGTATTAAATCTGATACATTAGCAGGCGAATCAATTATATCTAAATTGACCCATGCACCCGGTAATGGTGCTGCCATTGGTGGACTAAAAGTAGTTACGAATAATGGTTGGTTTGCTGCTCGCCCATCCGGAACGGAAGATATCTACAAAATTTATGCTGAGAGTTTTAAAGGACCTGATCATCTTAAGATGATCCAGGATGAGGCTCAAAAACTTATAGACAGTTTATTCTAATGCGTTTAAACTTTTTAGTCTTTTTCACTACGTTGATTCTTATTGGCAGCTGCGGTCGCATTAGTGCTGATGAAGCTCAACTAAGAGAATGTGTAGCAGATAGAGTTCCAATTGGAAATGAGGTTTGGGAGTCGCTCACTATTTTTGAAAATCATTTAATTTCTACAGGACTATTGACCGATAGAAGCAAGCAATCATTTCATTTGATGTATGAATCCCGCAATTTTGGCTCTGCCGCTGAAATTGCACCGTATGTTAGAGATTTTTGGGAATTAAGGGCTCCGGTTACTTCAACTGCATTTTCAGTTTGTCTGGAAAACCTCAGCAATCAACTTGGTGAAAATAATACGTTACAATTTTTGAATTTAGATGAAGAAGGTTCGAGTAATTTAAACCAATTGAATGTAATCCCGGAATCCGATTTCAATTCTTCTACTTATCGTGCCGCTTTTCTATTGGATATCATTCAACGTATGGAACCTTAGTATTGCGAAAATCTCAGAGAAATTAACCTGTGTCCCTCTACTATATGGTAGAACCTGCTTCACTTTGGGGATATAATCTGCGCCTGCCTCCCTACAGGGAGGCTAATCCGCGGAAATCTGCTTAATCAGTGGTTAAATGACCGAAAGACTTACGAGCAATACATTTATCTCATTTACCGAACTCTAAGTTTTTTTGGAAGTAAAAACTCAATCAGCACCTCAAAATAAAAACCTATCCCCTCCCAAATTCAAGCAGCAAATTAGTCTTGTCAGACTTATTACTTGTTGGTATCTTTCTTAGATGCTGAGATTTTTCAACTTTTATACTAACCTTTTTACAGTAATACTGTTATTAAGCAGTTTTACTCTATTACTTCTTCCGCAAAAAGGCGATTCGAGTAATTATGAAGATTTTTCAGCTTGGGTTCAATATCAAATCGATGAATCCCAAAATAATCAAACCGCATTACAAAAGAACCCTATTTTTTCGCAGTTCAAAGCAGCTTTTGGCGAACAACTTTTAGATAAAAGTAATACAGAACTTCTCAATAATGATGCCTTTGTTAAACAGTTATTTCTTGTTTGGAAACAGTACTTCGGTGCATCAGATATGGCCGGAACTTTCCAAACAGACAGGCATCATACATTAAATGGGTTTTACAAGTCAGTTTACAGCAAACTCTTACTTTTTATTATTTCCGGGTTAAATCTTCCCGGATTATTAGCTGAAGTACCCGGTTCAACAACCATTCAGCTAGTTTCCTTTATACCGTTTGAATCCATCCCTCTAATTAACGGCATTTCAATTAATGCTCCCTAGCCCTTCCGAGCATTAATTACCGATCTTTAAAATTAATATTTGTAGTCAGGCATCGAGTACTGACTACGCCTATCATTCATTTATCAAATAAATAAAAACAATAAACCTACTTATTCTATGAAGAAATCGAATGGAACAAAGGTTGCATTTATAGTCGGATTCATCCTGCTTACAGGGTACTATCTGTCTTTTAGTGTCAGACTCTGGTTTGAGGAGCGTCACATAAGCAGTTTACCCGAAGCTGAGCAAATTGAATACCGGTTTGCAAATAGCGACCGTCTCGACAATTTACGTGCTAATTCTCTTAACTTTGGTCTTGACCTCAGAGGTGGAATGTACGTAACTCTTGAACTTGCAACCCATCAGTTAATTGGTGAGCTTGCCCGCGACCAGGCAGATGATATGCTTACTAACGCTATCAGTGCAGGTTTCGCTACCTCCCGTGAAAACAACACCGACGTACTTGATGAGTTTATCGCCGAGTTTGAGCGTCAGGATCCAAACGCACGTTTGAGTCGTTATTTCCACATGAATTCTGATGAACTTACCAGAGCATCTTCCAATGCAGAAGTAAGAGATTACCTGAATCGTCAGCGTAATGATGCCGTTAACCGAGCGGTTGAGATTATCAGAAATCGTATTGACCGTTTTGGTGTAACTGAACCATCTATCGTTCGACAAGGTGCTAACCGAATTGTGGTTGAGTTACCCGGTGTTGATGACGATGAAGACCGTGTGCGTAACCTACTACGTGGTACTGCTCGTTTAGAGTTCAGAACGATGGCAAATCCAAATGAGCTTAGAAGCTCGTATGAACGTATCCTCAGCTTCTTTAATGTTCAGGAAACAGTTGAAGCAGAAGTTGATGAAGATGGTGAAGAGCAAGAACCGGAAGTAGTCGTTACTAATGAGCTACGCGATCTTCTTGTTGATATGGGCGGTGCAAGTGTAATTTTTGCCTATGTACACGAAGCCGATACCGCTCGCGTCAATGAACTATTAGACCAAGATCAAGTTCAGCGATTGTTACCTCCAAATGTAGAGTTAATGTGGTCTGCACGCGGTGAACGTCTTTCAGAAGGTGGTCAGCGTTCATTTTATCCATTACTTGGTGTTCGTACAAACATCGAACTAACAGGTGAAGTAATTACCGATGCACGCCCGGCTTTTGACCCTCAAACCAATGCCCCTGAAGTTTCAATGACGATGAATCGCGAAGGTGCACGCCGTTGGAGCATGATTACTGCTGCAAATATTGATCGTCCGGTTGCAATTATACTTGATGGATTTGTTTACAGCTTCCCGGTTGTACGTTCACAAATTGCAAATGGCCGCTCTTCAATCAGTGGTCTTGGTGGATTAACAGAAGCAGAAGATCTTGTGAACATTCTCCTTTCGGGTGCTCTACCTGCTCCTCTTGAAATTATAGAGGAACGAACAGTAGGTGCTACCTTAGGTGAAGCATCCATACGTGCAGGTTTTAACTCTGCTATGGTTGGCCTATTCCTTGTTGCCATATTTATGATTATGTACTACCGTACCGGTGGTGGAATTGCAAATATCGCTCTCATTCTAAATATTATCTTCATTCTTGGAATTTTGGCTGCTTTTAAAGCAACCCTTACCCTTCCGGGAATTGCAGGTATTGTACTAACAATTGGTATGGCGGTGGATGCTAACGTACTAATTTTTGACCGTATACGTGAAGAACAACGAGCCGGCAAAAGCTTACTTGCCTCCATTGATAGTGGCTACAGCAATGCTATGAGTGCTATTTTAGATGCCAATATTACAACATTCCTTACAGCTGTAATTCTATTCAGTTTTGGGATGGGGCCTATTAAAGGTTTTGCCGTAACACTTATGGCAGGTATTGTTGCATCTCTATTCAGCGCAATTATCATTACCCGTGTTATAGTCGATTGGCTGACACGCAACAAACAATTTAACGTAAGCTTTGGCTAATAACACAAGGAATTTGAATTATTATGAGACTATTTGAAGATCCAAAAATTAAATTTATTCCAAACCGAAAAATCGGATACATGATATCCGGGTTTTTAGTATTGGCATCCCTGGCGGGGATATTCATTAAAGGCTTACAACTTGGTATTGACTTCCGTGGTGGTACCGAGGTTGTTGTAGCCTTTGATGGTGCATCACCTGATGTTGGCGACGTTCGCGACAGTCTAACAGATGCATTAGGCGCTGTACCGGAAGTAAAAACCTTTGGTCCCGATGTAATCATTCGTACCGACTCCGAACTTGAAGGTGCTGCTCTTTCTCAAGCTGTACGTACAGCTTTGGCACAAGCCTACCCCGACAATCCATCCGTTATTATAAAAACAGACATTGTTGGTCCACGTTTTGCGGAAGACCTTCGTGATGCGGCTGCCATGTCTATTTTGTTTGCACTTCTTGTTATTTTCGTATACATCCTTATACGATTCAAGAAATGGTACTACTCGGCAGGTGCGGTTGCGGCGCTAGCTCATGATGTGATTATCACATTAGGGATATTCACTATATTTTATGATATTATGCCATTCAGCTTAGATATTGATCAGGCGATTATCGCGGCTTTCTTAACTATTGTTGGTTACTCATTGAACGATACCGTAGTAGTATTTGACAGAATCCGTGAAAATTCACTGATTTTTAAAACAGAAGCTTACGACCAAATGGTAAACCGTAGTATAAACAATACGCTTAGTCGTACAGTAGTAACCTCGGTAACTACATTTATTGCACTTTTAATATTGTTTATATTTGGTGGTGAAGTACTTAAAGGGTTATCTTTTGCATTATTACTTGGTGTTATCCTTGGTACTTACAGTTCTATCTTTGTTGCGAGCTCCATGTTGGTAGACTTGCAGTTAAAGAAAGCTGAAAACTAACTTAGAAATTAAACGAGGTACAGAAAAATGAGCTTTAAAATCAGTGAACGCTATAACTCAAACGTTATAGAATTTAAAGGAAACGTTATGGGTGGACCCGATGCCGCCAAACTTAACGAGACTCTTCATGAACTTATAGACAAAGGACAAAAAAATGTAGTTGTTGATTTGTCTAAAGTTTCTTTCATGAACTCTTCAGGTCTTGGCATGCTTATTGGTGCTCTCACGACTATGAGAAATGCAGGTGGTGATTTGAGAATCGCTAATGCAACCGATAAAATCGAAAGTCTGCTTATTGTAACTAAACTGATTACGGTATTTAAGCACTACAAATCTGTAGATGCAGCCGTTGCATCTTTTGATGCCTAAGGTTCATTTTTCATTAAGTACATTTTAGTATTTCTTTTAAAAAGAGGTGTATAACTACACCTCTTTTTTTGTGTTTAATAAATTAATTATATGTCAGTTCGTGTTTTGATTGGCGCCCAATGGGGCGATGAAGGTAAAGGAAAAATTGTAGATATTCTCACCAGAGATACGCCCATTATTGCTCGCTATCAGGGTGGTGCAAATGCGGGACATACCCTCAAGTTTGACGGTAAAAAGTTCGTTTTACACCTCATTCCATCAGGGATTTTTCACACACATAGTACATGCGTTGTTGGTAATGGTGTTGTTATAGACCCTGTTCAGCTACTAAAAGAAATTGATGCCGTTAAAGAAATGGGTGCAAATCCCGAAACCCAACTTAAGGTAAGTAAAACAGCCCATGTAATACTTCCTTATCATAAAGTACTCGATTCTGTTCGTGAAACCTCCAAGGGTGATAACAAAATCGGAACTACCGGTCGTGGAATTGGTCCAGCTTACGTTCATAAAATGGGAAGAACCGGCGTAAGAATGATGGATCTATTAGATGAAAAAACACTGCGGAGCCGAGTAGAAAGCGCTCTTGTAGAAACAAACACTTTATTGACCAATTTGTATGATGCCGAGCCCATTGAATCCGACTCAATAGTTAAAGAATATCTTGAAATTGGCAAAAAAGTTGCCCCTTACCTTTGCGATACTTCCCTACTGCTTCACGAAGCTTACAAAAAAGGACAAAAAATTTTACTTGAAGGCGCACAAGGTGCGTTACTTGATGTTGATCATGGAACCTACCCTTTTGTTACGTCTTCCTCACCAACATCAGGTGGTGCTACAACCGGAACAGGCCTTCCACCCAACGCAATTAGAAAGGTGATGGGTATTACAAAAGCATATTGTACGCGAGTAGGAAACGGCCCCTTCCCTACCGAGCTTTTTGATGAAACCGGAGATTCTATCCGCTCAGTTGGTCAGGAGTTTGGCGCTACAACAGGTCGACCAAGAAGATGCGGTTGGCTGGATATGGTAGCACTTAGGTATGCTGTTCGTATTTCTGGTATAAATGAACTCGTAGTTACCAAACTCGATGTTTTAAATCACCTTGATGAAATCAAAATATGCGTTGCATATACCGTAAACGGTAAAACTGTTACAGAGATACCTCTTTCTGTTGATGAGTTAGAGAATGCTACACCCGTTTACGAAACGTTTAAAGGTTGGAAAAAAGACTTAGCATATGCTACTTCATTTTCGGAACTCCCTGATGAAGTTAAAGTGTTTTTAAATTACATTGAAGAGCAAACTGAAGCCGAAATTGTAATCGTTTCAAATGGTCCTGACCGAAAAGAAACCATTCTAAAAACGGATTTTATCATCTGATTTATGCATGTAAAGATAGCTTATCTGGTAAGTGCTCAAAACCTGACAGAAGCAAAAAAAACGTGCCATAAAGTCCGTTATGAGCAAAGTGTTGAGCTCCCTGATAATACATTATCTTCATACATTAGAGAAAATTACGTTGGTCACTTAGAAGACATTCAGGAAATTGGTAATGAAACCTATTATGCCGAGATTTCATACAACAAAGAACTTTTGGGTGATGATTTTTCTCAGTTATTAAATGTTCTTTTTGGTAATGTTTCTCTTTTTGATAATGTTACTATTTGCGGAATTGACTGGAAAAGCCTTCCAATAACTGAACGTTTAGGACCCCGTTTCGGCATACCGGGTATTCGGGCATTATTGCAAGTACCCGATAGAGCACTAACCTGTACTGCCATCAAACCCGTCGGTTTTACCTCAAGTGAGTTAGCTGAATTGGTTCATCAGTTTTCTGTTGGAGGAATAGATATTATAAAAGATGATCATGGTTTAAGTAATCAATCTTTTAGTACATTCACATCCCGTGTTGATGCATGTATGAACGCTGTAAACCAAAGTGAAGATGAAACCGGAAAACGATCCCTTTACTTCCCGAATATTACCGCTGATGGCTCCGAAACCATAAAACGCTTTGAATATGCTATTGAGAAGAATTGTGGTGGCGTATTGGTTTGCCCACAGTTATGCGGTTTGGGAAGTGTCAATCAATTACGGAATTTAAATCAGACACTTCCAATTATGGCCCACCCTGCTTTTTCGGGGGCTTATGTTCGTGAACCTGTTCCTGCTTTCACCAAAGCATTTTACTATGGTGAACTTTGGCGAGCTATGGGTGCTGATTTTGTGATTTATCCAAATTATGGAGGACGCTTTTCTTTTCGGCTGGAAGAATGTTTGGAAATAAATACTGCTCTTAGAAAAGATTCTTTACCTTTTAAAAAATCTTTCGCCACTCCAGGGGGTGGATTACAAAGAAATACCATTCCACGCTTTTTACACGATTATGGAAATGATACCGTATTTTTAATAGGTGGAAGTTTATACCAACATCCTAAGGGAATTAAATACGGGGCAAAGGAATTTTTAGAAATGGTAAGTGATAGTTAGAATAGGTTTATGAAGAATAATTCAAAAGTTATAAAAAGGACTAAAGAAGGTTGGGACGGAATTGAACGGAAACATTATAAAACCGAGACCACCAATTTTAAAGATATTTCACGTTTCTCACTTTTAGGAGAACAGGAAAACGAGCATGAGCTTAACATGCAAACCAGATATTTTGAAATAAAGCCGGGCGGGTACTCATCATTGGAACAACATCGCCACCCCCACTCAGTAGTGATAATTAGAGGTAAAGGCAGTATTATTTTAAACGATGAATTATTCGATATTGCATTGCACGATGTAATCTACATATCACCTGAAACTATTCATCAATTTCATGCTGATAAAAATGAACATTTAGGTTTTCTCTGTACAGTTGACCGATATCGGGATAAACCCGTAATTCCAGATTCTGAAACTATTAGTAAGTTAATCCCGGAAAGCTCTCCTTCTTCAAAAAAAATGAGGTTATAAGGTTTCTCGATGATTTGAAAATTTTGGTTTCAAGGTATTTTGCAAATAACCTGCCTGGCGAATAGCTATTGAACACACACAAATAGTGTAAGATTTAAATTTCATACTTTCGTGAATAATTCGGGCTAAATTACGCTTTAGAAGCTTTTTTTATATTTGCTTTTGACTACATGTCTTTAAACAATACTGTCATAATGATGTATCCCTAATGCATAATCTGTTTTTAAAAACAGCAGCAGTAAACAAAACCGAACACAGATTACAAGCTTAAAACTCTTATCTGAGTGGTTAAAAATCATCATTTACTTTCCGGGAAACTAAAAAAGCCCACAAACAAGATTTACGGGCTTTTTTCAACGCGATTCTCACGATTTATTTATTTAATTAAAAGCATTTTGCGACTTTGTGTATAAGCTCCTGCTTGAATTCTGTAAATATAAACACCACTCGATAACCTGGATGCATCAAAAGAAACTGTGTGAACACCTTGTTGCTGAGTGCCATTTTGTAATACGGCAACGCGCTGCCCTGTAACAGAGTAAACCTCAAGTGTTACATGGGCATCCGTAGGCAAAGTATAACTAATTAGTGTCGTTGGATTAAATGGATTCGGATAATTTTGCTCTAAGGTAAACTCAACTGGTAGTTGAGAATCGGTATCACCTGCAGAAGTAGCATTTCTTAGTTCAATCACATCGCCTTCTTCTGTTATTACTACCATACTAAAACCATAGTTTAATATGCCCTCTTCATTATTGGCAAAACCACTCGCAGCTAGTATAACATTTGAACCACCAAGAGTACTTACGTCAAGCTCAAAAACTTCATTAAATCCATATTGGGTCGAAATGGTAATAAAATGAGCATCAGAGCTTATAACTGAATAATCTTCAGACATTTCGCCATAACTCAGATCATCAACCAAAATATGGTTGTCATAGGTTTCAACCTTGATGGCTGCTAAATCTGTACTGGCATTCATTAACCAAACATAAACTTCATCTTCTTCTAATACATCATCCATTCCGTTTGTAGCAATCAACGTAACACCTGTATCATTTCCATCAGGGTTTGGAGCGTGTTCATCCGGTTCCGTTAAACCAATGAGTAGAAATTCATGTTTCTCATTTTCAACTGTAGTCATTTCATGGGAATGAAAAACTATTTCTCCATCATTAGAGCGGATACTTAGAACACCTCCCTGCGGATCAGCGATTTCCATTTCATCACTAACGGTACGAAAGCTCAAATCATCCAACAACATTTCATCATTCCACCATACAGATACAGAGCTTAAAGTATCATCAGGAGATTGGTGCATTAATACAATATAGGAAGGATCAGATTGCGTTTTGACACCTGTAACCTGTACATCATCTACAGACCAATACCAGTCCCAACTTCCGGTAAAATTCCATTTAAAACGAACATCAGCTTCACCCGTTAACTGCGGTAAACCTTGTACAAATTCTGCCGGGTTCGCTGTAGTTTCATCCCACGATTCTATTAACTCCCAGGTATCACCGCCATCTATGGAGTAGCTGAAAGATGCTACTGATGTTTGAAACTGTCTGAAATAATGGATGAATGAAACTTCAATTTCATCATAGTTAGAGAAGTTAAATGCCGGGGTAATCAAATCTGAATCCTGACTATTTCCGCTACCAAAAGCATCGCTATCTAAATAAGCATAGTTACTGGAGTTATCTGAAATTCCACGTGAACCAATATTCCCAACACTCCATACCTGACCGTTTCCAATATTATCGGTTATTTGCCAGCATTCAATTGCTCCGGGAGTATCAAAATCCTGTAAATAAGGCAACTGGGGAGTTTGTGTACAATCAATAACTGTAAATGAACTTGTAGCAGTATCGTTGTCCGGATTCTCGTCACCGGGAACAGTAATTGTTGCAAAAAAATCGTAGGTACCGGCAGGTAATTCAAATGCATCGAACTGAATTTGTTCCCTCTGAGCCGTTTCAAGAAGCCCTGACCATGTGTAGGTTTCAGTAAATTCATCAACAACTCCATACTCTATCGTAGCATCAGTCAAGTCATTAATTCCTGCATTTCGTATTGTTACAGATGGTGCAATCTCTTCTCCAACAAGGTATGAACCACGAGGTGAGTTTATTCCTGACATTTGTGCATCAACATCAACAGAGGCAATATTAGGGTCGTATCCATCCCATGTTAAATCACCGGTGCCTAATGGATCCAACCAGTCACTTAAACGGCTATTCGGACTTCCCCCTCCCGTCCAGGAAACTCCAAGTTTTCCATACCAATCTTCTCTTGTATTACCGCATGCCGCATATCCACCATGTAATTGTCCCAGTATTCTGCCGTTGGCATCAAAAATTGCTGAACCGGAAGACCCGGGCTCTGTTGTCGTTCCACCTTCCCAAAAACCTACTCTCCAATGCGTTGTGCCGGAACCTGTACCTCCAAGATAATTAGATGTTGTAACCCCATCATTTGTATAGCTGAACTTTTTAATATCACCACTTGGGTGATGAATGCCAACTATTAAACCGTCTACAGAAGCGTCCATTGTTGCATTCCACCCGGCATAAAACACTTCATATTCTGATGGAGGTTCGTGGTTCAATTGAAGAAGCCACATATCGGTTGGTTGATTCCTTGCTATTGTTACAGCACCTGAGATCGCATCGTGCGAAGGCGGTGATGCCGGGTTTGCACAGGTATCACTTTGATAATTAAACCAAAAAACAATCTGTCCCGGATTTGTAAAACAATGGTCGGCCGATAAAAAATAAGGCGTACCATCATTAGATGTGTTATTGATTAAAGAACCTGTACACCACGAATTACCATTAACAACCATTCTTGCTACCGAACGAATCTCATCTTCCCAACCTAAGCTTTCATCGCAGGCTACATTTAAGTTACATGAGCCTGATGAACCGAATGAGCCATGTTTACCGGAACCGTGCCGATACCCATGTGTAACTCTCGCAAGGTTAAGTCTCCCGCTAAACGCAACATCTTTAGGCTCAATATACTCAATAACAACCTCGTCGGTATGGATAAGCATTGTAGCAAACATGAGATCTGCCTGATTGTTTCTATGTGTAAATGCACCTAAAATTTCATTGCCATCAACTGAGTAAATAAAGAGTTTGGCTCCCTCCGGCAGCACATATTCATCGAAAAGAAAATTAAGCGATAAAGCACCATCACTCTTAATTCCAAGGCGCCAAACACGGTAATCTTTAATTTCATCCCATACACCTGAATTATCTAAACTAAAGTCTACATCTATATTTTCTCCAAAACGAAATGGTCTGTCACGTTGGGTATCAAAAACACGATCTTCTTCCATCAGTTGAGCAGTATCAACAAAAGGCATTATTGAAACAGGCACATCGTTTAGATGCAGTTTTTCAATGATAGTTTGAGTAAGGGGAACCCCACCTTCATTAATTTGAGAAAAAACATTTATGGTAGTGAGTGCAAAAACCAACGCGGATGTTGCAAATACGGTAAAAAATTTCATTAGTAAATAGTAATTATCTTTAAACAGTTGATTAGTTAATGAAGTAAAGTATGTAAGAATATTTAAAAAGTATAGCTAAAATTTAAGCTGGGAGCTTAAAGCAAGTTATTGGAGGAGTTTTTATTTTGTGGTGCTGTAATGTTATCCTTTGTATAAAAAAATCTTTTCACTTGATTAATCAGTACTCAATTATAGTTACTCCTTCACCTAAATGAACCTACTTTAAATCCGATTAACTACACAAATTATTCTTCAGTTTTATCTATCTCATGCATACTGTTCTGATTAAGTTCATTTCACTTTGCGAAAATTAATCTGCGCCTGCCTCCCAACAGGGAGGATAATCTGTGAGAATCTGCTTAATCCGTGGTTAATTCCAAAAGGGGATTTTGAGCTAAATATTTAATTTCATATATAAAAACACTAAATGATGGTTTTATAGAGCGTGCAGTATTTTAATAGTCAGCTGCTCCGCATTATATACTTAAGATACTGTTAATTTGTAGTGTACCTTTTTTTAGAGACTAATGAATTGCCTGCATGTGTCATTTCAATAAAAACAGAAAAACGGCAAGATGAAGGGATTCACTAATTGAATGTTTCCAAAAAAGTTTTTTTTCTGCCAGCACCTCAAAATAAAAACCTCCCAAAACCTGACCTTAAAATAATAACCGCACGACCACTATCAGATTCTTCTTTCTTTTAAATAGAACATCTGCTATCTTTCGATTCCGCCAAATCAAAAGCCGGTGTGGCGGAATTGGTAGACGCGCACGACTCAAAATCGTGTTTCTTCGGAAGTGCCGGTTCGACTCCGGCCACCGGTACAAGTGGCTTAAATGACACGAAAAAGGCATCATACATTAGTATGATGCCTTTGTTTGATGGAATCTAGCAACTTCCTTTACAAAGCCGAAGATATCGGAAGTTAGATGTCTATATAACTTGTCTGTTTACCAGAGTCGATGTTTCTCACGCTCACCCAGTGCGCCAACCGGAACGATTAGAAGAACGTTTACACGGAACAACTACTCAATATCATGCATAAAGAAGCACTAAAACAAGCACTTAAAAATACTTGTAGAAAAAATCGTATTGCCTATTGACTTTGGAGGGCATATATATGTTATACTACAATGCCTGGTGATTATTCACCCAAACAAGTCGGCATGTGTACCCGTTCTGACCAACATTAATTCATCTTCAGTGCTGATGTAGACAAGTAACCAATCCGGCTCTATGTGACATTCTCTCGTACCGGCATGGTTTCCTACTAATTTGTGATCTTTAAATTTTGGCTCAAGTATCTCGCTATTGGCCAACCGAGTTATGACTTGCTTGAATACCGAAAACGACTTTCCCCGCTTTTTCATCTTCTTAACGTCTTTTTCAAAGCGGTTTGTTCTGGAAATAGTTTTCATTAAATGTCGAGATCTTCAAATAATTCTTGAACGGAACCTACTGATTTTACTTGTTTTCGCATCTGAGCTTCAGCAATAGATTTCTTTGTAGTTTCATTTGGGATCTTTAAATCAAAAGGCAATCCTTGCTGGAGTTGCACCTGCTTAAAAAAGATGCGAATTGCTTCGGTTGTACTCAACCCAAGCTGTTCGAATATTAATTCGGTTTCTTCTTTTAAGTTTGGCTCGAGTCTAGCTCGCACCGTTGTCGTTTTGCTGGACATAATAAATGGATTAAGTTATTTCAAATGTAGCACATCTGTGCTACAAACACAACGATAAATTTGAATATATAGTATCAAATCGGCAGGTTTTTATTTTGAGGTGCTGGTGGAAATACTTTGCTTTTATTGATTTCTAATATTAACCGGGTTTTCAAAGTATAGATGGTGTTTAGAGATAGCCATAAATGTTTGAACTATCTTTTAGAGTTCGTTTCAATAACAAGAATTAGAATTGCTTAAACTGTTTTACACCCTCACCCTTCCCTCTCCCAAATTTCCTACTACATCAAAAAAAAACAATGATATGGGAGAGGGGGTCTGTCTTGAGTCGAACAAAAAAGACTGAATTCGTTGCCACACATAACTAAGGCAAGGATTACCCTCTCCCATTCAAATAAGTACCACGAAATCTCAAGCTAATTTGGGAGAGGGAAGGGTGAGGGACAAAAAAAGAGTAAATACGCAGGAAAAAGAACGTTTAAAAAAGGTAATAACTATCTACAGGCTATTGCTTGAAATGAAATTTGTGAGAATACTACAAAAATCAAATTGAGATAATTATTAACTAGCACCTCAAAATAAAAACCTGCC
>PXCK01000216.1 GCA_003566635.1 Balneolia bacterium
GCCGCTGCAGAATCGGGAACACTTGAGTTTCCTGTTGTCATATCCATCAAACCACGATATGCTAAACCTTTTTCATACAAATCTATCCATTTGGATGCTCGGCCTTCTTTCCTTCTACGTAAAAGATCGGCTAATTGCAATGTGCCGTGACTCATTCCATCAGATACCATAAATATGATGTACTTCGCTTTACCTCTAAAATCTCCGGACCTTCCACTGCCATTCGTACAAGCTGCCAATCCGGCGGTTCCCGCAAACAACCCGGTTAAGGCGCCCATTTTCAGGAAGTCTCTTCTACCAATACCGTTTTTATTCTTATTACTCATGATTAATTTCGTTTGTTTGATGGTTATATAATTGCAAGTAGGATAATAAAAATCTTCGTCAATTGTGTTAATAAATGGTTAAAACACACTGATTGAGTCAAAAAAAAAAGCCCCCGAAATTCATCGGGGGCTTTTGGTTTTCTAATCGAACACTAAATTAGCTATCTTTTTTAGCGTCTTCGTCATCTACGACTTCAAAGTCAGCTTCAACGGCATCATCACCGGAATCGGCTGAAGCATCACCGCTTGCTTGTTCACCTTCCTGACCAGCTGCCTCTTGTTGAGCCTGTTGTTGTGCTTGTTGCATTTCGCCACTCGCTGCTGCCCAGGCTTGATTCAGCTTTTCAGTTAATGCATCAAGATTATCAACCTCTTGATTTTTATGAGCTTCTTTCAACTCATTTAAAGCAGATTCGATACCGGATTTTGTTCCTTCCGATAACTTATCACCATAATCTTTAAGGTTTTTCTCTGTTGAGAAAATTAATGCGTCAGCCTGATTCAGCTTGTCGATACGCTCACGAATCTTTTTATCTTCGTCTGCGTGTTCTTTAGCAGCGTTTTTCATTTTCTCGATTTCACTATCGGATAAACCGGAACTTGACTCAATACGAATCTTTTGTTCTTTACCGGTAGAGTTATCTTTCGCGCTCACATTTAATACACCGTTTGCATCAATATCGAAAGTAACTTCGATTTGTGGCATTCCGCGTGGTGCCGGCGGAATTCCATCCAAGTGGAAACGTCCTAACGTGCGGTTATCAGAGGCACGGGTACGCTCACCTTGTAAGATATGAATCTCAACAGAAGTCTGACTATCAGCAGCAGTTGAGAAAGTCTCTTTCTTACTTGTTGGAATGGTTGTATTGGCATCAATCAATTTGGTCATTACACCACCCAAGGTTTCAATACCAAGTGAAAGCGGAGTAACATCGAGCAGGATAACGTCTTTTACATCACCTGCAAGAACACCACCTTGAATAGCAGCACCAATAGCAACTACTTCGTCCGGGTTAACGCCTTTGCTTGGCTCTTTTTCGAAGAAATCTTTTACAGCTTCCTGAATTCTTGGAATACGGGTTGAGCCACCAACAAGAATTACCTGATCAATCTCAGATTTTGAAAGCTTGGCATCTTTTAGCGCTTTTGCACATGGATCAAGACTTCTTTTCACCAAGTCATCTACTAACTGCTCAAATTTGGAACGGGTTAAATCTACGCTTAAGTGCTTCGGTCCATTTTGATCAGCTGTAATAAATGGAAGATTTACATTAGTTTTGGTTGAACTTGAAAGCTCAATTTTTGCTTTTTCGGCAGCTTCTTTCAATCGCTGCATAGCCATTGCATCTTTACTAAGATCTATACCTTCCTGGTTTTTGAATTCCTGCACCAAGAAATCGATGATGCGCTGATCGAAGTCATCACCACCAAGGTGGGTATCACCACTGGTAGATTTTACTTCAAAAACGCCATCACCTAATTCAAGAATTGAAATGTCAAAGGTACCACCACCAAGGTCATAAACGGCAATGGTCTGATTTTTATCTTTTTTATCGAGGCCATAAGCCAAAGCTGCAGCTGTAGGCTCGTTAATAATACGCTTAACTTCAAGTCCGGCAATAGCACCTGCTTCTTGCGTTGCTTTACGTTGAGCATCATTAAAATAAGCCGGTACAGTAATTACTGCCTCAGTTACCTTATCACCTAAAAACTCTTCAGCTGTTTGCTTCATTTTTTGAAGTGTCATAGCCGAAATTTCTTGTGGAGCGTACTGGCGATCATCAACTTGAACGCGAGCGGTTCCATCATCCGATTTAATTACATCGTATGAAATACCTTTCAATTCAGATGAAACTTCATCGTAACGTCTACCCATAAATCGCTTAATAGAAGCGATTGTCTTTTTGGGGTTTGTAATAGCTTGTCTTTTTGCCGGGGCACCAACTAATCGTTCGCCGTCTTTTGAAAATGCAATTACAGATGGGGTTGTTCTGCCACCTTCTGAGTTTGCTATTACAACCGGCTCGTTACCATCCATTACAGATACACACGAGTTGGTAGTTCCCAGGTCAATTCCTATAATTTTTCCCATGATTGTTTAACTATTTAATGTGATTATTCTATTTCTATTGTTTCAATATTCTGTTTAGGGTCGGTTGCAGGAATGGATACAGTTAATGTTCCATTCTTGAACTTTGCCTTGATGTCTGACGAATTGGCACCGGATGGAAATGTAAAAGAGCGAGAGAAACGTCCGGTTGCTCGTTCCCTTTTGAGGATCTCAGAAGATTCCGGTATTTCCGATTTGCGCTCACCGCTTATCGTTACAACCCCATTTTTATAAATGATGTTGATCGATTCTTTTTCTATGCCGGGTAAATCAGCTACCAAATAAAGGTTTTCATCGTCTTTAAATAAATCGATACGTGGGGTAAATCCACCCTCAGAATCTTTCTCAGGTACTACCCTATCGATAAATTCATAAATATCTTCTCCAAGTTTTTGGAGTCTTTTTTCAAAATTGCTAAAGTCAAAATTCGTCATAACATTTTAATTAAATTCACTTGTTTAAGTTCAATTCCTGTGCCAAACAATGGATAGTTCTGCTGTTATGACTAATTGACAAACTTGTTTCAATTTGAAGGTGATGTGGCAGTAACTTTAAGTTTGATCAGTATTTATTTAGAAATTGATAAATCAATAAGCTTTATTTCTTACCTACTGTATCAATGGTCTTTTTCAGCACAATACGAATGAATTATATTTTTCTGCTTATTCATTCGGATTCAATATTTTACATGAAAACTAATATTGTATACTGAATCATGAAATTTCAAATACCGGAAATAAAACTACCACAAGTTGATGCTGATGATTTAAGAATTGGTCATTACATCAATCAGAAAACAAAAAAAACCTCAATCCATATCGTTGGTTTTTGTTGTGATGAAGGCGTAAAACGAAATAATGGCAGAATTGGTGCATCAACTGCTCCTGATGAAATACGTCGACAATTTTGGAAGATGACGCCCAATCCAACAACTTCAAATAAATTTATTTCATTACTTGAATCCACTAAAGATTACGGAAACATTGTGGTGCAGAATGGTGAAATGGAGAAAGGTCAGGAAAGATTAGGTGAGTGGGTCAGTGAGGTATTGGCACAAGATGGATTCCCAATTATTTTAGGAGGCGGACATGAAACTTCTTTCGGGCATTTTCTTGGATATGTACATCAAAATAAAAAGATAAACATTTTAAATTGGGATGCTCATTCAGATGTACGTGCACTTAAAGACGGCAAGGGACATTCCGGATCCCCATTTTTCCAAATATTAGAATACCACTCTGATTTATGCAATCAATACATCGTTGCAGGTTTACAACGACATAGTTTTTCGGCAAATCACCTGAAATACCTCCAAGAACGAGATTGCAAATACTTCTTCAAAGGTGAAATTACAAGAAGTTCTATTGATTCTATTTATGATCGGCTTAATCATCCAACGTTAGTTACTATGGATATGGATGCACTTGACCAGCGTGTTGCACCGGGAGTGAGTGCCCCAAATGTCAACGGCTTTATGCTTGATGTATGGCTTCAATCTGCTTTCAATGCGGGGAAATGCAAAAATGTAACGTCATTAGATATTGTGGAATTCAACCCTAATTTCGACCGTGACAATCAAACCGCAAGAGTCGCTGCATTAACCCTTTGGAAATTCTATGAAGGAAGAGGTTTGTAGTTTGTATTTTTGAGTTTTGAGTTTTGAGTTGACTCTTTAGCCCAAAAATGGACAAAACAACTATTCACCTTATAGCTAATATAAACTAATATTTATACGATTTATTAGTAACGTATTATGCTAAATTATTTATACCATTCACAATTCACAATTCAACATTCACCATTCACCATTCACCATTCCAACTTCAAAACCTCCACCAGTTCACTCAACACCATAGCCGTTGCACCCCAAAGAGGGATATCAAACACATTCCAAAATGGAACAATAATCTCAAGATCTTGTAGCCTCCAAACCTCTTCTTTTACGTAGTTTTTTGACAAAAATTTCTCAAGAGGTGATGTCAATATTTGCTCAACTTCTCCTGGTGATGCAACCAGACTCGGTTTCACGTGACAAACTGCCACAACAGGAGTTAGAATATTTCCGGAAACAGGGATATAAAGGTTACTCAGCCTGCCAACAATTTTTACTTCACTTTTATTTAGGTTGATTTCTTCATAAGCCTCTCTAAGTGCTGCCTGAACTGCATCCTCACCCGTATCAAATCCACCACCCGGAAAACTAATTTGCCCCTTATGAGTAGGTAAATGATTCGTTCGCACGGTAAACACGAGATTGGTTTCACCCTCTTGCGGATACAATAAAACTAAGACACCATTTTTACGCGTATCAGGCGGTGCAGGAGTATTATGAAAATGAGTACCGTCGGGTAGTCGGGGTGCCATTATCTTTTGGGCTTCAAACCCGGGACGCTTTTCACTTAACTTTTGTCGCAGCTTTTTCTCTAAATCAAATATCGTCATTTAAACATCAAGCCATTGAAGCAACTGCTGTTTATATGCCATTAAGGCGGTGTAACCTTTGTTAGTTAGCGCAATATTTGTTTGTTGGCGCGTACTTTGCACAGATCTGTTAATGATAATAAAACCAACTTCTTCGAGCTTTTTTAATTGTATACTCAAGTTTCCGTCCGTTGTTTTAACAGATTTTTTAAGGCTCATGAAATCTACTTCATCAGAATGAGCGGCTGCAGCTAAAATAGCCAATCGCAACCTGTTATGAAGTACAGCATCGATTTGTTTGTGGTCAAAATTTTTATATTTAGAATCCATTGGATATCTGTAACAGTTACTAAAACTCAGGCATTATTATTTTTGTCTTTCAAAGGTATGAATTCATGCTTACCTTATGTCGGAATTTAACGTTTTATGTTTAAACAATTAGCAATTTTCTATGAGTATTTTAGTAGTCGGATCGGTTGCCTACGACGGTATCGAAACACCATTTGGCAAAGTTGATAGAATTTTAGGTGGATCTGCCACCTTTATTTCACTTACTTCAAGTTATTTTCATCAACCTTTAAAACTGGTTGGTGTTGTTGGTAATGATTTTGCCGATGGAGATCTAAATAGATTTAAAGATAAAAATATTGACCTTGAAGGTCTCCAGATCGACAATTCAGGTAAAACTTTCTTTTGGCAGGGTAAATACCACTTCGACCTGAATAACCGAGACACACTCGATACGCAACTCAATGTTTTTGAACATTTCAATCCGGTTATACCCGAAAGCTACCAGGACTCTCGCATCGTTTGTTTGGGAAATATAGCACCTGCCCTTCAAAGTAAGGTTTTGGATCAGGTTCAAAAACCCGATTTGGTAATACTCGATACCATGAATTTTTGGATTGAAGGTGCACGTAATGATTTAGCAGAAGCCTTGAAACGGTCTGATGTACTTATCATTAATGATTCTGAGGCCCGTGAGCTTTCTAATGAACCAAATCTGGTTAAAGCAGCCGATGCAATTCGTGCTATGGGACCTGACGTACTCATCATCAAAAAGGGTGAACATGGTGCTTTACTTTTCACAGATGGAAACATTTTTTCTGCTCCGGCTTATCCTATTATTGACATTTTCGATCCTACCGGTGCCGGTGATACCTTTTTAGGTGGTTTTGCCGGTTGGCTTGCCAGAAGCGGCGATTACAGTAATGACAATTTCCGCCGTGCCGTTGTTTATGGTTCTGCAATGGCAAGTTTTTGTGTGGAAAAGTTTGGTCCGGAAAGATTGTTTGACCTAACTGCTAAAGAAATTTCCGAGCGATATGCAGAATTCCGTAGTTTAAGTGCAATTCCGGTACAAATTGATGAACTAATCTAACACCTTTGAAAACCAATCTTCAAAAACCGAAAAGCATTGTTCTTGCAAGCAGGAACAAGCATAAAATTGAAGAGTTAAGGTCAGTATTGGCTGATACTTCCATTGACCTTAAATCCAGTCTCGATTTTGATTTCTTAGAAGACGTGGATGAAGATGCGAAAACATTAGAAGGCAACGCCTACAAAAAAGCAATTTACACCTTCCAAAAAACAGGTCTATCCTCCCTGGCTGATGATACCGGCCTTGAGGTTGATTCATTAGACGGGAGACCGGGAGTATATGCAGCCCGCTACGCCGGCGAGAATGCGACTTACAAGGACAATGTAAATAAACTGCTAAAAGAATTAGATGGTGTTGCAAACAGAAATGCTAAATTTCGAACTTCCATTTGTTTTGTATCTGATGAAGGAACATTTTTCTTTGAAGGCATTTGCGAGGGAACCATTACTCTGATGCAATCCGGAACCGGCGGGTTTGGTTATGATCCTGTTTTCAAGCCAAATGGGTACAGCCGTACCTTCGCCGAACTAAATGCTGAAGAAAAAAATACTATCAGTCACAGAGGCTTAGCCACTAAGAAATTTGTTACTTTTTTAAAATCTATTGATTAGTCGTAGGTGTTATTAAATTAATCCGGATTATTCACCAAGTAATTTTCCTGGTAGCAAGGCGAAGGTGGAAAATCAGCGGAAGGATACCCGAGTACCCTCAGCATGACTTTTTTATCTTCAACACCGCTAACAGGGAATTGCGCTTCGCGAGAATCGCTTCGCTCAAGGTGTAGCATTATAACCACACCCAAAATTGAAGTAATCCGGTATTAATCTATGTTTCGGCTATGCAATGGTTTAAGCTTTAAATTACATACTTTCGTTAATAATTCGAGTCAATCAATTTATCTGCAAGTTTCACTGGCAACCTCTCCGTTAATCATCACAAAGCAAACTCTGGATGTATATTCAAACGGATCTCCTTCCCATATGACGATATCGGCATCTTTCCCGACTTCCAAGCTTCCGGTTCTATCAGCTATTCCCAAAAACTCGGCAGCTCGTATGGTTAGAGCTTCCAATCCGGCTTGATGGGGTAACCCGTTTGCAACAGCAACAGCCGTTTCGAAATGAACAACCCGCGTTTTCGGCACGTAACTTTCAAATCCGCTTTGAAACGTAAACGGTATTCCGGCTTCATAAAGTTTTGCTGCTGTATCAAAACTGGCGTTAGTCGTTTCACCGCTCGTGCGCACCATTGTCGGATGGATAATAATATGTACCCCGGCTTCTTTTAGTTCATCCAAAACCAAGTAAGCTTCCGATGCCCCGTCAATAACCAGGTCAAAACCAAATTCACGTTGCAACCTCAATGCCGACATTATTTCAGAAACGCGATGAGCCGTTATCATACCCTTGATTTCACCGTTCAGTACACGAACCATAGTTTCCATTTTCAAGTCGCGCGAACTAACATTGCCGCTTTCCATTCGTTTTTGGTACTCCTGCGCTTTGATAAACTCCGACCTTAACATTGCCATCATTCGGGAACGTGTGCCGGGAGAGTTGAAATTCGAGCTTACAGAAGGTCCTAATGTAAAAGCAACCGCCGTTACAGAATCAACCAAAGCTTCATCTACAGTTTGCCCCCAGGTTTTTACCACCATCGTTTGTCCGCTTGCTATGGCACCCGGTCCATGCCCCGTGTGCAGTGTAGTTATGCCAAGATTGCGTAACCAAACGACTAAATCTTCACGTGCATTGTAGGCATCCATTGCACGTAGCTCCGGCTGAAATGGGTTCGATCTTTCCAATTGATCCTGATCATGTGGTACATTATAAATACCTGCTAACCCGGCAACTGTACGTGTATCAATAAAACCCGGTGTAACCACATTTCCTTCCACCACTTCATATCCCTCCGGAATAAGAACGCTTTCAACCGGGCCAACAGCCGTAATTTTCCCATCATTTACCAGTACTACACCGTTCTCAATTGAATCACCACTCATCGTATAAATAAGTTGACCGGTAATGGCATAGTTTTGAGCATGGGCAAAAACAGGAACAATCAACATCCATAAAAAAATCATCATTAGCTTTTTCATTAGTCCATTCCTCCGCTATAATGATCAAAAAATTCACCTCTAAAAACTTCGTGTCCACCTGTGGCGTACGCTCTATGTTCGGGTATGGAGCGATCAAAAACTTTTACCCCATCAATCCAAGTTTGCTGTACCTGGGTGTACACACTGAACGGATCGCCATTCAAAATAATAAAATCTGCATCTTTGCCCACTTCAAGGGAACCCACTCTGTGTTCCAAATCCATCATCTTTGCGGCGTCTAAAGTCAGGGCACGTAAAGCGCCTTCCCGGCTCATGCCATCGCGAACAGCAAAAGCGGCCATGCGAAGAAAGAGTCGGGAATCGGTAACGCCGTCATCAGTGTGGAATGATACTGCCGCTCCGGCTCTTTCCAACTCGCGACCGTTATTATACAACAGATTTACAGCTTCGAGTTTACCACCCGGCGTATCCAGTACAATTATTGATGATGGAACCCCGGCTGCAGCTATTTCATCAGCTACCATCCATGCCTCGGAAACGTGATGTAAAACAACACGAAAATCAAACTCACGTTGCATTCTCAAAATGGTCAGAATGTCATCATGTCTATGCGTATGAAAGTGAACAATACGCTTACCTTCTAATACTTCAACCATAGGCTCAAGACGAAGGTTTCTGGCCGGCAAATCCGTTCCTTCTGCCCTTGCCTTTTCGATTGAGCGTTTATATTCCTGCGCTTGAATGAATAATTCACGTTGAAGCGAAGCAGAACGACCCCTCGTATTTGGGAAAGCACCACCACGCAGAGAGTTGGTTCCATTTGCCATTTTAACGCCACCGGCAAATCCATCATGAAGCCTCTCATCACGTAGTATCATTTCATAAATAGTGTTGGCATCACGCAATTTGAGATAGGCAGTTTGTCCGCTTAAAAGGTGACCGGAACCCGGCATTACGTTTGCGGTTGTTACACCACCGGTTCGGGCTTTCTTGAAAGTATCGCTGCGAGCATCAATGGTATCACTTATTCGAACATCCGGGTGAAGCGGTCCGGAGCCATCGCCTCCATCACCCCTGCCAATATGAGAATGGGTATCTACCAATCCCGGCATGATTACCTTTCCTTCAACCGAAATTATTTCGGCATTATCGGGTATGGTTACCGAGCCGGTTTCTCCAATAGCCGTAATTTTTCCATCCTGGATGATTAAAATACCATTTTCAATGGGCTCTGAAGAGATAGGTAATAATTGTGCACCGGTAAAAACAGTGATGTTTTCCTGCGCTTTTGCTGCAACCAAGGGCAGTAACATAAGGGCAATCAGCCAGATAAAAAAGTTCCTCATAATATGTACAGTCAGGTTTATAAATAAAACTGAATGTACTATAAAGAAATGGGGAATTCCAACTGTTGATTGAAATTCCCCACTAAATAAAAGATGCGTTAACCCGGGTTATTCACCAAGAAATTTTCTTCTTAGCAAGGCGAAGGGGGAAAATCAGCGGAAGGGTACCTTAGCCAGCCATGGGTTTAAACCCATGGCTGGACAATTCACCCTAAAAAATTGCTAAAGTCTGAATTAAACGTGCAAGAAAGTCATAGGTTTATGATTAATATTTAATTCATTAATAAACAGTACTTTAGATTCGTTATCTAGTCATGGGTTTCACTTCGTGGGAATCACTTCGCTTGGGGCACTGCGTGGGAATCGCTTAGCTCGGAGTGCAGCATTTTAACCAGACCCAAATTTGAATGAGTGTGGTATTTATCTATATACAATATTTTTAGTAGTATAAGATTTATATTTTATGCTTTCGTGAATAATTCGGGTTAAATAAAAGATGCGTTAAATGATGTTAGATTTCTTTTGTTAGTAAGTTAAAAAAATCATCGGGTGATGACAGGACTTCTTCTTTCATTCCAAATAATAAATCCGGGTTATGAAGAAAAAACCTCACTATTTCGGCTCTACGCTTCATTATATTATCACTTGCAGAAGGAATGTTATTTAAAGCATCCATCACCGGTTCAGTTTTTAGATTTGGATGATGTTTCTTTAATATCATGATGTGATACAATGCCGACATCACAACTCCGGGATTATCGGACTGTATAGCAACCGAATAGTTTACCACAGCTTGATTAAGGCTTTTATCAGACAACAAAGGCTGCGCTAAGCCAAATGAGACTGATGAACAGTAAACTGCTAAAGTAAGAATTAATATGCGTTTGTATAGGTTTCTCATAAAACCTCCATTATAAAGTTAGGTTTAGTCAGGAAAATCCCGACGCCCAACTTAATACATAATTCATACCTAAAATTTTATGAAAGCGGTATCCTACTGTCATTCTTGCAGTTAACAAATTGTTAAGAATAGAAAAAAGCACTTTTCTGAATTTTTTTGGTTGATTTACTGAAGTGCCATTATTTCAGAACCGATAGCTAAATCCAATTGTAGAGCTTAAATCAAAAGGTCGAACATCAACAGGCGGTTTATTATCAAGGCGGTAGGATAATCTGTAGAGTAATGAAAGGGCTTCAAGCACCTTGATATCCATATTCAAATCGATAATGTATCGGTGATCATCGAAATTATTTACGTCGAACTGAAAGTATTGGACCGCAGATATAAAAAGCAGTTCAGAGTAAGAGAATGTTAGGGAAATATAATTGGTGGATCGGAACAAATTGGTTTCAAAACCAGGATCATTATCGATTGAGTCGAAGACTTCACGCTCACCCATTCCACCTACTCCAATAAAGGTGCGAAATATTAAGTTACTTTCTTCTTTTTCTGTGTTAATGGCTGTTAGGCGAACTCCACCACCGAGTAATTTTCGATCTTTTAATCGTATGAATTCATCCATCTGCTGTTGAACAAAACCTTCGATAGCCAGCGTTGGCCGCCACTGCCAGGTGTTCCGAAATGCTATAAATGCTGCATTTTTAAATCGTTCTTCATCTTTGTAGCCATACGTAAGGTTAGACACCACAAACGACCTGTTTCGGCCAAATATGTAATCGACACGCCCGCCAAGGTTAAACTCATAGATTGAAGTATTTCCCGCATTTAGTGAACCGGTAGCGTTTAGTGTGCCTTTAAAACCATCTCTATCAGCCTCAATACGTAAAGCCTCGGTATTGATTTGGGCTTGAGAAAAGGTAATGGAAAGAGAAAAGATTAAAACAGCGCCAATAAATCGATACATATCTTTGAAATTTCGTTAAATAAAAAAAGCCACCGTTTTGTAAACGATGGCTTTTTGAAGAGCGAGAAACGGGACTCGAACCCGCGACCCCAACCTTGGCAAGGTTGTGCTCTACCAGCTGAGCTATTCTCGCATGGAGCACCAAATATACAAACAATTTACCCCCATTGACAAGTCCTTTTTAAAAATATTTTTGGGGAGTGATTGTTATATGTTGAAATGAGTTCCGAAAATGATCTACTATAAAATAGTTACAAAAAAGAAATTATTTGTCATCATAAACGTCTATTCGATGACCTAAACGAAGAACAAGAATTACGACCGTTTCATCTTGAATTTGGCTTATTAATCGATAATTCCCAATTCGATAAAGCCACAATCCGAATAAACCAAAGCAAGAGCTTCCCTTTTTTCGTTTAGCGTTCTTAGCTCAGATTCAATTTCTTTTTGACTATTATTTTTTTGGCTAATTGCGTGTTCTAATAATTTGTTGACCCGATTATAAACCAACTTAGCTTGTTTCTCTTCTTCTGATTTAAATTGACGGTAAGATTCTGTCACTTTATATCTTATATCCGGTAACATTCTTCCTTTATTTACCTCAATCAAGTGCTCAATATTATTAATCAGGATTGATTTATACTTTCTTCGCTTCATTTTTTGAGGAAAATATCTATACCATGCCGGAAGTTTGGGTTCAAGTGACTGCCCTTCAATGAACTTCAGAAAGTAGAACGAAGAATATACTTTTAAATCAAATCTATCTGCCAAAACTTCAAATGAAACTCCAAATAGCTCCTTAAGCATCTTAGAAAACTCATTCAAATAGCTTTGAGATCTGTTTTGATACTTATCAAGAAGAGTATTAAAATCCTGAATGATCTTCGCTTCGGTTTCTTCCTTTAGATTACCCATTCTGGAAAGAATGTCTTCGGTATATATATCTAGAATCCCAGAAAGTGTTTCCTCATTAACTTTGGCATTTTTCTCTAACTGAGAAGCAGCATCACGTTTAGACTCCATTTCCAGTTCTTTAAGAAATGAATGAGCAGTATTTATATTCTGTTCTATAATAGCATCGAGCTGCCCCTTAAGCAGAATATCAAATTCCTGGCGGGTTTCCTGCATCACCTCTACAGAGTGATTCAGACTCTGACGCTTCTTTTCAATTTGCTTTATGGGTAATTGGAGCGTTTCAGTTTTAATAGATAAAAGTTGCTGTAATTCATTAGCAATACGGCCAAGCCTGTTTTGTCCGGTTTGAAGAATAATATCATTTTTGTTATTCGATATTAGCTGATCTATTTCATTTTCCAGTTCTTTAAAATTCGATGATTCATAATCATTTTTCGCAAATTTACACGATATCGGTATTAAGGTGATATCATTCTCTTTTTGCCCTGTAATCTCTGCTATAGCCTTGGTGTTGAAGCGACTTATTTTATCTAACTCTTCAGCTCCCAAAAGATCAGCCTTGTTTAATACATAAATTACATGTGGAGCAGTTTTGTTTATTTCACGCAAAAAATCAGCGTCTGTTTTTGACATCGGCATGTCTGCGCTTAAAATAAAAAGCGCGGCATCAATTTTGGGGATATAGTCGTAGGCCGTTTCAGAGTTATGTTCAAAAATGGAGCCGATTCCCGGTGTGTCAGCAATACTAAAAGTTTTCAGCAGTTCACTATTACAGTACACGATTACCTGTGCAATATTTTTATTGTTTTCGGGATTTTCATCTTCTGTTACATACAAATAAAGTTCAGAAACCGGAATTATCTCTCTCCTATTATCTGTATAAATAATTTCACAACGTTCATTCTCGTCGTACTGAAACAGTGTGATGATTGCCGTTACTGGAGTAACAGCAACAGGCGCAATATCTTTGCCTATAAGTGTATTAATAATAGATGATTTGCCACGCTTAAATAACCCTGCAACCACCAAATAAAATGTATTTGCCTGCAGTTTTCCCCGGAGCTCGTCTAATTCCCTTACAAAGTCCTGATCCTGAAATTCACGAGCAATTTCATCTACTACCTCAAGTTGGCTTATTAACTGCTTTATATCTTTCATGATCAATATTTGGTACGATGCGCTTTTCTATTCTCAAAGTAAAGATTATAGAATGAATATTCAGCAGAAGTTTGCAAAAAAACTTTGGGGTTGGGCAATTTAATGGTCGGAATTTATTAAGATGTAGTCATTTTTTACTAGATACAAAGTAACCCATAATTTCGGCTGTATTTAGATAGAGAGAAAATTAAGCTTTCGTTTTTCATGCTTTCCTACCCTTTCATTTACACGCCATTTCTTCCTAAATTATCAATCATCATTTAGACTAAATCAACTGAAATGAAAAAACTTTTTGCCGGGGTTCTGCTTGTATTTTTATTATCATTTTTGATTTTTGGAATCATCTTTCGAACCGAAATTCGTCAACTTTACCACGTTATCCGTTTGTTTGAAGAAGATCGAATTGTGTATAATTTCACCAATATCGACAAAATTTTTCCGGTCGTAACACTTGAACGCTCCAGCCCGGTTCGACCACTTCCCTCATCACCCAAAACACTCCCCACTTCTTTTACTTTTTTGGGTGACACCTACAATTTAGAAGAATGGCTGCAAAGCTCAAGTACCACTTCTTTTCTGGTGGTATCAGAAGACTCGCTTGTTCATGAGGCTTATTTTCAAGATACAACCGAATCAGACAAACGCATTTCTTGGTCAGTTGCCAAAAGCTTTTTAAGTGTTCTATTTGGTTTTGCCATAGATGAAGGCCTCATCCCCGATTTAGATGTTCCCGTAACCGATTTTGTGCCGGAATTATCCGGAACCGGATACGAGGGCGTAACGATTAGAAATGTACTTCAAATGAGCAGTGGTGTTTATTTCAATGAAGACTACGGTGATTTCTATAGCGATATCAACCGATTCGGTAGAGCGATTGCCTTTGGTACTTCCTTTGATTCTTTTGCTACAAGCCTCACAAGCGACCCAAATCTCGAACCCGGAACCGTCTTGCATTATGTAAGCATAGATACACACGTTATTGGCATGGTATTACGCGCTGCAACAGGGCGAACCATAAAAGAACTTTTTGAAGAGCACTTGTGGTCAGCGGCCGGGTTTGAAGAAGACGCCTACTTCCTTGCCGACGGTTTGGATGAACCAATGGTACTTGGCGGTTTAAATATGATTGCCCGCGATTATGCCCGCTTTGGGATGTTGATTCGAGATTATGGCAGGTTTGATGACCAACAAGTCGTGCCCGAATGGTGGTTGTTGGATAGTATCACCCCTGACGCGCCACATTTAGTACCGGCCGAAAACCTTGAAACATTTCTGGATTTTGGATATGGATATCAATGGTGGATTCCATCTTTGCAACCGCACGGGGAAGAAGAAATTCTGGCAATCGGCATTTATGGGCAATATATTTACATCAATCGAAAACATAATTTAGTTATTACTAAAAGCAGTGCCGATATTAACTTTGGCGATCAAAACTCGCTTAGCTATGTGAAGGCTGTTCACGCTTTTCGCGCTATTGCAAATCATCTTTCTGAATCTACTACATCTTATTAATGACCTACTTATCTGTTCAAAATCTTTCCAAAAGTTTTGGCTTAAAACCTCTTTTTAACAACCTTACTTTTGGCATCTCCAAAGGTGATAAAACCGCTCTCGTTGCGCCTAACGGTACCGGAAAATCAACACTGATGCGTGTTTTGTCGGGCAAGGACACACCGGATGAAGGCGAAGTGATGGTGCGAAACGGTATTCGTATCGGTTTTTTGGAGCAGGAGCCCGAACTCGATGATTCTCTCACCATTCGGGAAAGTATTAGCCGGGGAAGCTCGGACATAATGCCCATCATCCAACGGTATGAAAAAGCCGTTAAAGCACAAACTGAAAATTATACTGAAGAAACACAGGCCGAGTTCGAAAAGGCTCTTGCCGCTATGGATGCTATCGGAGCGTGGGATTATGAACAACAGGTTCAAAAAATCCTGAGTAAGCTGGAAATTCACGATCTGGATCAGTCGGTTGCCACACTTTCCGGTGGCGAGCGCAAGCGGGTGGCTTTGGCATTTGTTTTAATCGCAAACCCCGATCTTATTCTGCTCGATGAGCCAACGAACCACCTCGACTTAGATATGATTGAATGGTTGGAATCCTACTTAACGCAAAGTAGTATCACACTACTGATGATTACTCACGACCGCTATTTTCTCGACCGAATTTGCAATCACATCATTGAAATTGATGAAGGGAAACTCTACCACCATGCCGGAAATTACGGGTATTACCTGGAGAAAAAAGCCGAAAGAAAATTGGTTGAACAAACCGAAACCGATAAAGCGGGTCAGCTTCTGAAAAAGGAGCTCGATTGGATGCGCCGGTCACCCAAAGCCCGAACGACAAAATCAAAATCGCGTATTTCGGCTTTTTACGAAACTGAAGAGAAAGCGAAGAGAAAATCTTCAGAATCTGATTTACGTCTTGAAGTAAACATGACCCGTATGGGTGGGAAAATTCTGGAACTCTCTTCAGTCAACAAAGCCTATGACGATATTACCATTTTAAAAAACTTCACCTATTCGTTTCAAAAGGGTGAACGAATAGGAATTATCGGTAAGAACGGTGTAGGGAAAAGTACGTTCTTGAATATTTTAACCGGACAAACTACGCCTGATTCCGGTAATATTGATACCGGTCAAACCATTGTGTTTGGTCACTACACCCAGAAGTTTGAAGGATTTGATGAAGAAGCTCGTGTAATTGATACCATAAAAGAGGTGGCTGAATTTATAAAGCTCGCTGATGGAAACATGATTTCGGCTTCCCAGTTTTTGGAGCATTTTATGTTCCCGCCCAAAATGCAGTACACACCCGTAGGAAAACTAAGTGGAGGTGAAAAAAGGCGTTTGTCTTTGATGATGGTACTCATCAAAAATCCCAATTTTTTGATTTTGGATGAGCCTACCAACGACCTTGATTTGATGACTCTGAACAAACTCGAGGATTTCCTCATGAGTTTTGGTGGTTGTCTAATGATTGTTTCTCACGACCGGTTTTTCATGGATAAGCTTGTACAGCATTATTTCGTGTTTGAAGGAAACGGGGTGATACGTGATTTCAACGGAACCTATTCTGAATACAGGGATGAAGTGGAGCGTCTTGAAGCTGAAAAACAAAAGGCTGCCAAACCCAAGAAGGTCGATAAAAAAACTACTCCCAAGCATGACAAAAAGGGATTAAGCTATAATGAACGAAAAGAATACAATCGGCTGGAGAAGGAAATCGAAAAATTAGAGGAAAAGAAAACGCTATTAGAAGAAGAAATGAGCGCCGGGAATTTGTCATACGAAGAATTGCAGGAAAAATCGGTTGCATACAAAAAGTTGGAAGAAGAAATCGAAGAAAAAAGTATTCGTTGGCTGGAGCTGGCTGATTTGGAATAATCTTTGGTTAAATTGGTTACGATAATTTTATCCAAAGAAACTCCCGAAATCGTTATGTTGTTAAAACATTTGCTATTAAATTTGCGCCAACAAAACACAAAGTTTTAATTTATTTATTTTCGCTTCATTTATGAATTCATTCCAAAAACCATTAGCGTCCGTTCAAGAAAGAATAAAGATTGCATGCGATAGAGTTGATAGAAACCCCGACGAAATCACCCTTGTTGCCGTTAGTAAAACCTATCCAGTTGATGATATAAAAGCTGTATACGATTTAGGTATTCGCCATTTCGGTGAAAATAGAGTTCAGGAACTGGTACCCAAAATGGAAGAGTTAGATGCTTATGATGATTTAGAATGGCACATGATAGGCACACTTCAATCCAATAAAATAAAATATCTAACTGACCGGGTGAACTGGATTGATTCTATTCCAAAGCTAAAAGCACTTAAAGAAGTTGAGAAACGAGCAGGTCAATCCGGTCGTACCATTAAAACGATGATACAAGTTAATATTAGCGATGAAGATCAAAAAAGTGGGTGCGATGCCGAAGATTTACCAAAAATTTTAGAATTTGCTTCATCATGTAAGAACTTAAAAGTAAACGGATTAATGGGAATTGCATCATTTACTGAGGACATGAATGTCGTTGCGCGGGAATTTGCTATGCTTAATAATTTGCAAAAAGAATTTAAAGCAAAATGCATTACAAATTGCCCGCTTGATGAATTATCGATGGGCATGACCAACGATCTGGAAACAGCAATTGCTCAAGGCTCTACTATGATTCGTGTGGGAACAGCTATTTTTGGTTCGAGAGATTAAATTCTACCGAATTATTCACGAATGCTTGGAATTTAAAGCATAAACCATTGATACTTGAGATACAGGTGAATACCGCACTCCCTCATCTTTTTAGGGTGATTACATTATCAGTGAATAGAAAAACTTAGAATCGTCTAATTTATATTTGAGAGTAGCTGCGATATTTTTGGGAAAGATTTTGAGCTTAGCACCAGACTTATTTTCGGTAAATTGTACCACAAAGCCTGCTTGCCGAACTGATACTGAATAAGCCTAAATACTATGAATATGGCACGCAGGTTCTGTGTAACTCCGTGGTTAACTTAGGGATCTCTGTGTTAAAAAAAATAGAATTGATTATAATCGAACTCAGGTTATTAGTTCTCCCCTGCTTTTCGAACTGACATGACCTTAAACTTTTTTCAAATTCTGGCATTTGCAAAATATTTAAAGCACCCAGCCTTTACGTTGCTTAAATGAATCTTCATATATAACCTATAAATACTTGTCCTCTAAATCGGTAATCTTGTCATAGAGAGAATCAAGCTTCTTTTCCAGTTTTTTATTCTCTGCATGATTTGCTTCTGCGGCTA
>PXCK01000146.1 GCA_003566635.1 Balneolia bacterium
TAATCATATTACCGAGAGTTCGCCCATTAGTCCTACAAGTAAAAAAGGTGAAATACGTGCCGAAGTAAATAAGCTGATTTTAAAAAGTATTGAAAAAGATAATTTAAAGGCTATCATTGCCAGGGCACCCGACTTTTTCGGTGGTACCTCCAGGGATAACAGTATTTTAATTAATCTTGTTTATAACAATTTGGCTAAAGGTAAAAAATCACAGTGGTTTTGCAATGCTAAAGTTATTCATACCATGGGGTATGTTCCCGACCTTGCAATGGGCACAGCATTATTGGGAAATACCGAGGCGGCCTACAATCAAATATGGAATTTACCCACCAATCCGGAGAAGTTAACCGGCAAAGACTGGATTTCTCTTTTTGCTGATGAAATGAGAGGTAAACAAACCTACACAGTTCTGCCTAATTGGATGATTAAAACACTTGGCGTATTCATTCCGGTTATGAAAGAACTTGCTGAAATGAACTATCAATATGATAGAGACTACTACTTCGATAGTTCAAAATTCAACAATTACTTTAAGTTTGAGCCAACACCAAATAATATAGCTGTAGCAAAAGCTATTGAACAGTTGCAGTCTACTTAATTGTGGATGATAGTGGCAAAACTAAGGTTATCCCACCCAAAGCCAGATTAAATAAGCCGACCAAATTGCCATTATTATAAAAACAGCAAGTATGATGGCTTGTCCCCACTTTACATTACTGAGCTGTTTGGTGATTACCCCATCCTCTACCATAAATGTCATTTTTCCGGTTTTTTCCGAATTAATAACAATCTCTCTGTTGATAACATCTTCAACTTTATCACCAATTTTTGGCACTTCGCCAGCTTGCCAAATTTTAATTCCGCTATCGTATGTGTGTAAATTCATAATCCCTTGTGTTATTGGTACTAATTGAAGCATAAGAATTTGCGGATGTAATGCCCAACCTTATGCTATGCACAATATTATAATTTAATCATTAGAATTAAGAATTTAAAATTTTTTGCTTGAAAATCATTTCGATATTTTTTGATAAACACTTAACCAATTGATAACCTATGAGCAAGCAACTAATTCGATACTTTCTGCAAGGGCTACTCTACATCGCTCCTCTTGCTTTCACCGCTTATATTGTATATGTAATTTTCTCGTTAACCGATAGTTTTCTAAGGCAGATTCTACAATCATTTCTCGGACCGGTCATTCCGGGAATTGGCGTTTTATTTACGGTGATGATTTTAATTCTGCTTGGTTATTTTGCACAAACTATCATCGGTCGACCCCTAAAGGTATTTATTGAAGGACTCTTGGCAAAAATCCCCATCCTCAATATTATGTATTCCGCCTTTTCGGATTTATTTTCTTCTTTACTGGGTGATGAAAAAAAGTTTAACCGTCCGGTTTTGGTTTTAGTAAATCCCGTTACCAATCTGGAGAAGCTTGGGTTTTTAACTGAAGAGGATTTGTCAATTCTTGATGAAACCGATAAAGTTGCAGTCTATTTCCCGCACTCGTACAACTTTTCGGGTGAAATGTTTATCGTTCCGAAATCTCAGGTACGACCCGTAGATTTAAATCCTGGTGATACCATGAAGTTTATCGTTTCAGGGGGCGTTGCCGGATTTAGTAATGGGGATAAGAAGTAGGAGGTTTGTTTTACTGAACTTCTACTATTGGGGTTAGGGGTGATTTCTAAAATTTGAGTTATAAAAAATCATCATTCCAAAACGATCAAATCTATATCAAAAGACTTTTCAGCTTGGGTATAATGCATATCATCGTTTGTAAATCGTATCGTCAGGGTTGCAGTTGTGGTACCCGGATTTAATCCTTCAACCCTAAGTACCAATTCTGATGAACCATACATGGGGTTGTGATAGGTACGAATGGTTTCAAAACGAGCCAATGAATCTGCTTGTGTTGAAACTCGCAATGAGTTCCCACCGGAGTAGTAAGGGTCTTCAGCACACGAACCACTTGTACTGTACTTATATAATATCCGATAGTGTTTTGCCGGACGATAAAGTATGGTCTCACCTTTCGTCACAACTATAGGCTCAAACGGGCTCGTTTTTTCAAAGTTTGCAAAATAGGTACCACCGGATCCGAACATTCCACAGCTGAAGATGCAAGAAGTAAAATAGAAACTCCCCATCAATATAAATGCGAGTATTAGAATTGAGGCTATGTTTCTACTGTAATGCAATTTCTAATATTTAGAATAAGTAGTTCAAGTCCACTTAATAATAGCTCTATTACTACTCAATTTTCTTATTAGCTTTGATTTATCAAAAAATAGACCATTCCGGAGTTAATTCCGAAATGGTTATAAAATCAAAGGTAATTCCGTTGACATAACAGCCTAATTTTTTTATGGTAGGACAATAAAGGGGGAAAAATGTCTAAAAACTTTTATGCAACTACGTGCCTGAATAACGCTCCGGTATATTGCAAGTACTGCTTGCCCTGATTTATTGAGCATTCAAAGAATGAATAAGCACAATGCTTTTTATCCCCAGTTTTATTTTCTTGACTTCCAGTAATCAGGCTTACGTCTCAGATGCATAACTGCATTTATCGTAATCAAGTCTCCTGATACTTCATATACTAACCCAAATGGAAACCTGTTCAACAAAATCCTTCTATCATAATCAGTTAATAATGTCCCGGAATCAGGATGGGTCAGTACCTGTGCAATTCCATCTTCAACTTCATCTAGAAATTCAGCTCCCAACCCTTCTGACTTCTCTTCGTAATACTTAATTGAGTCGGTTAACTCTTTTACTGCATCGGGATGATATTGAAATCTCACTTACTCAATAAATTTCTGGCTTCTCTATGGACTAGATCTCCCGGAATAGGAGTAACCCTTCCTGATTTAATTTCTTCTTTTCTTCTTCGAACCTCTTCAATCCAGGCTTGTTCAATATCCTCATCTAGGTGCTTATCAAGGCTTTCTATAAGCCGTTTAGCCAATTCAGCACGATGTTTTTCATCCAGCTCTAAAGCAGAATTTTCAATTTCTCTAAAATCAGTAATCATAGGGATTATATTGAGTTTACTACAATGTAATAATTAACTATAATAATCGAAAGGAGTTAGATGATTTTTATAGTGTATATACCTTATCTCCTATATCACCAACCACCTTTACTACATCACCCAAAATTCCATTTTACGCCACGGCCAATTTCCGGGTCCGGATAATCCCATGTTACGGCTCCTTTGTCGCAGGCGTACATGCATGTACCACATTCTATACAATCTTCGAATTGGAAATGAACTTTCCCGACTTCATCCATGGTGTAACATTGAGCCGGACAAACAAATGTAGTAGCTTTGTGATCACATGTTTCGTTACAAATATCGGTATCTACAAGAATATGGGGTTTTGCCTGTGATTTACCCTGATTAAGGTAGTTAACCATTCCAAGGCGTTCTGCGATGCTAAGTTTTTTCATAGTGCTTTCGCTCCTTTCATTCCTAATTTTAAGAGCTCCCAATAGCTTGAGTGTTTCTTAATTGAATTGGTGAGCATTTGACGAGTTTTTGGAGTTGGTTCGTTTTTAATAGAGAAAAATTGCTTGCCGAAATCACATACCAACGATGGGACAGTTTCAAACATTTGCTTACTGTGCAGGAAGTGAACGGCATCCTGGAAGTTCTTCATATCTTTAAGTACGAAGCTGTCTTCGAGTTTATTGCGGTAAGCTTTTAGGGTTGAAGCCGAAAAATCTCCTTTTTGCTTGGCTTCTATCACAGTTTCGGCCGCCATCATACCGGAATGCATGGCATAATCCATTCCCTGAATGGCCTTACCACTGTTCATCAATAGATTTGCTGCCTCACCCGCAATCAAAACACCATCGGCGTAAATTTCTTTGGGCATTACTTTCATATCACCCGTTGAAACGGCATGAGCAGAATATTCAACAACTTCCCCACCTTTAAGCATGTCCGAGATTACAGGATGTACCTTAAATTCGTTGAGTATATCGTAAGGCGTAAGTTTTGCATCACGCAAACTTATCATACCAAGTACCAGCCCAAAAGATACCGAATCGCGATTGGTGTATAAAAATCCACCACCTTCAACTCCAAGGGTTGCTTTGCCAATAAACTCGTTACTCATTCCGCTCAATCCATTTAACTGGAACCGGTCTTCGAGCACGCTTTGATCGAATTTGATAATTTCTTTCACCCCAACGGCGAGGGCATCAGCTGGCACATATTTATCCTGAAGACCAATTTGACGGGTCAGCAGATTGTTCACACCTTCAGCAATGATGATGGAATCGGCATAGAATTCGTCACCGCCAGCTTTAATACCGACAGCTTTTCCGTTTTCCATGATGACGTCTTCGACCAATATGTTCGGAGCTAAAAAGGATTCATCCGGGTACTCGCTCTCTTCAATGGCTTCCATAACTTTCATGGAAAGCCAGTTATCGAACTTTGAGCGTAGAACAATGACGCCTTTGTAAGGGGTTTCGTTAAA
>PXCK01000110.1 GCA_003566635.1 Balneolia bacterium
ACGAACCGGACGAGAAACCCTGCCCACAACATTGGTCAGATACCATAAAACAGCTTCTTTGCCCGCTACATCTCCTGTATTCTTCACCGTTGCTGTTGCGGTAATGCGCTCGCCCTTACGTATGGTATCCCGGTCGATTTCAAGATCGCTGTACTCGAACGTTGTATAGCTGAGGCCATCCCCAAAATGGTAGAGCATAGTCGTGTGGTTCGGACTGTTGATATGGTCCTGATTTTCCGGATGGTAGAAATACAAATCGCTCGGTTTGTAGTTGTAGTTCAGATAATGGCCGGTATATCTCGGGTAAGAAAAAGGAAGCTTTCCACTTGGATTTACTTTTCCACTGATGATATTGGCTATGGCTTCGGCACCTTCAAAACCCGGGAGTCCGGCGTGGATTAATACATCCATGTGGCCGTGAATATCGGTAATTAGGCGAGGGCGCCCCTGTACCATAACAACAGCAAGGGGAGTATCGGAAGCGGCAAGTGTACGGATGTCATCTTTTTGCTCTTGTGGCAGGTTTGCATCCACAATATTCCCTAAAAATTCCGCATAGGGTTCCTCACCACCGGCATAAATGATGACATCAGCCTGATTTAAACGAGTCATCAATTCATCAGAAATTGAAGGCACGCTTTCCATTAATTCAATCCGAGCATCTGGAAATTCTTGCTGTAATGCGGTATAAATCGTGTGCATATCTTCAGGATAGCGTTCTTCTGCACCACCTTGCCATGCCAGTGTCCATCCGCCAGACAGGTTTCTTTTGTTGTCAGCAGTAGGACCGGCAAGAATGATATGAGTCGGATTTTGAATCGGGAAAACATTATGCTCATTTTTCAGCAAGACTAAAGATTCTCTTGCGGCTTCGAGTGCTTTAAGGCGATTTTCTTCCGAGCCAATTCGGTCAAACCTGTCATTTCGCGGGAAAGGATGCTCGAAAAGTCCGATTTCGAATTTCAATCTCAAAATTCGGCGGACAGACATATCAATCCGCTCTTCGGTGATTTTTCCCTCTTCGTACAGCTCCATCATAGCTTCATTAAAGTTCAGGCTTAAGGGCGTCATACTCATATCGACTCCGGCCATAATACTGTTGTAGGTTCCTTCTTTGTAATCGTGGGCGGTGCGGTGAAAATCGGCCAACTTTCCAATTTCATCCCAGTCGGTAACAACCACGCCCTCAAATCCAAGTTGATTTCGCAGTAATTCGGTGAGGAGCTCGTAGGAAGCGTGAGCAGGTGTTCCATTTAGTTCGGAGCTGTTTGCCATTACGGTTCTCACTCCGGCTTCAATTGCCGCCTGAAATGGAGGCAGATGCAACTCATACAATTGCTGCATTCCAAGCTGCACCTGTGTTTTATCCCAGCCTGAAACCGGGTCGGAATACCCGATGAAATGCTTTGCATTTGCAGCCAATTTGTAGGGATAAATGTCATCATTTTCCTGATAGGCAATAACGAAGGCGCGACCCATTTCAGCAGCAAGATGCGGGTCTTCGCCAAAACTTTCATACAAGCGCGACCAAATCTGATTCACCCCCAAATCGAGTGTAGGGGCGAAATTCCAACGATGACCAACATCGGCGGATTCGACGGCCGTTACCCAACCCATATTGTGGCTGTGCTTGCTGTCGAAGGTGGCGGCAATGTTTATCGGTTGTGGAAATATGGTGGTTTCTGACATATAACTCGCGCCGTGAACATGATCAATTCCGTATATGATCGGAATTCCAAGGCGGCTCTCCTCAACGGCAATACGAGCCAGCCTGCTTACAAAATCGTACCATTGCTGAGGAGGAACAGCTTCCCCATTCATGAAAGAACCGACATGATGATTCAAAATCAAATTACGTGCTTTATCTTCGTCGAAGGTAATAATGGGAGCATCATCTTTATTGATTGTTGAGAAATCAAGTTGACTCATCTGTCCTATTTTTTCCTCTATCGTCATCCGGCTCAATAAATCTTCCACGCGCTCATCTACGGAGGCCTGTGGATTTTTGTAGATGGGGGTATCATCCTGGTTTACAGGCCTGTCTGTTGAAGTTTGTAATGTCATACTCGCGATAATTACTCCAAAGATTATTAATGATTTCATACTATTCCTTTCTTTTGTTGCTTAGAAATTGAGCGCATACAAGATTTAGTTCGGTTTTCGAACAAGCTCTTTCTCGAGTTCTTCGAGTGATTTATTTTTTGTTTCGGGTACTACCATCCACACAAAAATCAGTCCGAGTGCAGCAAAAATCCCATAAATGAGAAAGGTGATGCTGTTTCCTAGAGTAGCCAATTCCCAGGGAAATACAAGTTGTACCAAAAAGCTGACTGTAGAATTAATAAACCCGGCAAACGAAATGGCAAGGCCACGAACACGAAGAGGAAAAAGCTCGGAAAACATCACCCACATTACAGGTCCGAGCGAAATGGCAAAGGATGCTACGAAGCCCAAGATTCCGAACAGGATTAATTTGGGATTTATGTCGATAGCGGCCTGGATAATAGTCGACTCATATTCTAAAGCTGCTTCCGAGCCAATCGATTCAGCAAGTGCACGCTTAAAAGCTACATCGTTCTGAAAAGTTGTTCCCACCATACCGGTAAACAACTCCTTATCAACCGAAATTTCGAGTGATTGTACTGCCTCGCTATCAAGTTCATACGTGGCTGAGTGGAATCCGTATGCTAGGAGCATCATCATGGCTGTAATGCCCGTCAAGCCAATTTTGAGTAGTGGTTTTCGTCCGAGTTTGTCTATGAATAATATCGCGAGAACCGTGAAAGCAAGGTTCACTAGGCCAACCAAAACAGCTTGCATAAAGGATGCATCGGTGCCAATGCCCGATTGCTCGAAAATCATAGGCGCGTAAAAGAAAACCGCATTAATACCGGTAATTTGCTGAAGAACGGCAAGGGTTACACCGATGACTAATACATATCGTAAGTAGGGATGAAAAATTTCCCTGATGGAAACTTTCTCTTTTTCTTCATCGGCTTTAAGACTTTTAATGACATCCTGAACCTGTTTGTCGGCATCGTCTTCGTTTGTGAGAAGCAACATGGTTTGACGTGCTTCTTTTTCTTCACCTCGAAGAATTTGCCACCTCGGACTTTTGGGGACAAAATACAGTCCAATGAAATACAACACTGCCGGAATAGCCTCGACACCCAGCATCCATCGCCAGGCATGTTGGTCAATTAAAAGGGATTGTACCCAAGACGCATCTGATTGCGACCATTGCAAAATGAGATAATTACTGAAGAATGCCGCCGAAATACCAATTACAATATTAAGCTGATTAAAACTTACCAGGCGTCCGCGTAATTTAGGAGGCGAAATCTCTGCGATATACATGGGTGCGATAATCAGAGCTGCACCAACACCAAAACCACCCAACATTCGGGCAATTACCAATAGTGTAAACGTAGGAGAAAAAGCCGATGCAACGGCCGAAATTCCAAATAAAAGAGCGGCAACTTTTAGAATGGTTCGTCTTCCGTATTTGTCGCTTAATCTTCCTGCAAAAAGCATGGCGATTGTTGCGGTAAGCGTAAGCGAACCCACAGCCCAACCAAGTTCTAACTTCGATAATCCGAATTCCGGCTCAATAAAACGAACTACACCGGAGATTACCGATGCATCAAACCCCATTAAAAATCCACCCAATGCAACAATGAGTGCAATCCTTGTGCAAAAAATTTGCTTTTGGTTCATAAGGTTATCCCAGAATCCGGTTTAAGTAATCCATAGCATAAAATTTGTTTTATTACTTAAATGTATCATTTTTAGAATGAATTTGAGCAATTTTGAAATCGTCATCAATTAATCTGTTAATGACCAAGTAATTACATTCAAGAATATTTAACGTAATAACTGCAAAAGCGCTTTCACAGAATCAAAATAATGCAAAAATTTATCAATATCATGGGATATTTTTTCTTTTTTTCTAAGCGTAGGTCTTACCAAAGAAAATAGACCAACTTGCTGATAAAGGTAACTTTCAGTATATAGGCTTAACCCGAATTATTCACGAAAGTATATAGTTTAATTTTATGCTATTGAAAATATATGATATAGCTAAATACTACAGTTACTCAAATTTAGGTGTGATAAAAATGCTGCAAAATTTTCATGCTAGCTTCGTTGAAGATAAAAAAGTCATGCTCACGGTACTAAGGTACCCTTCCGCTGATTTTCCACCTTCGCCTAGCTATCAAGAAAATTTTTTGGTGAATAATCCGGGTTAAACCAATAATCAATCATAGATATGAAAAAACTACTTTTATTTTGCCTTGGAGTTTTAATACTAAATGGCTGCAACTCAATCGAGAAGAACGGACAAGGGATTACCGCAGAACAACAAGCCTTCTGGAATAACCTTCAAGCGCATTGCGGGTTAGCTTATCAGGCAAATTTTGCTGATGCCACACCTTTCTATCAACCTTTTGACGCATCGGTTACGCGCGTTCATTTCTTTAATTGTACCGATAGCCTAACGCATATCGCTTTACATATAGGCGATAATCACTCAAGAAACTTGCTACTTACTAAAACGGAGAATACGTTACGTTTAAAGCATGACCATAGGTATGAAGACGGAACCGAAGAAGAAATTACAATGTATGGGGGTGATGCACCAAGACCGGGGCTCGAAACCCGTCAAATTTTTTGGGCTGATGAACACACCGCTGATATCCTGCCCTTGCGTCACGATAACTTTTGGTTTTTGGATATTATGAATGATTCCACATTCGCGTATGGCGTTCATTGGCCAATTCAGGGAAATTCCATACGAATTGAATTCGATATTACCGAAACAATTAGTACGCCACCAACTCCATGGGGGTACAGGGATTAGGTTTGATTGGATTTTATCGAATTAAAGTAGGCTTATGATTAATTATGAATTATGAATTTTAGCAAATGCCTGAATACTGATGACCTCAATATCAGTAAATAAATTAAAGCTTCGACCTATTAACCTGAGTTCGATTTTAATCACCTCTATTTTTTTAACACAGAGGTCACTGAGTAAAGCACGGAGTTACACAGAGCTTGCCTAACGACAAGGCAGGATGTAATTGGATGGAATTAGCCTATCAATTTCAAACGAAAAAATCTGCGAAACTCTGGGCAAAACACTGTGGAACTCTGCGGTTCAAATCACTCAAAGGCCTTCTCTTTTTTCTTTTAAAGGGCATGAATAGTACTTAACAGTATGAATTAAGGGTGGTTATAATCGAACTGAGGTTATTAATTTTATTTAAACATGGCTTTGTCTGAGATGTTTTTTTGACATAAAGTATTCCCTTTTATGTGAATATTTCTGTCAACCTATTCCAGGCATTTACAATTCATAATTCATAAATAGTAATTCATAATTACGGCCCATCCCTTAAACTGATGACAGCTTTACCATTTATTAATAGGGTTAACTCCGAATACCTACTAATACAAAAGTTGCTTTTCAATCATTATATTAGAGGCTAACGATTCAAATAAATCAAATTCTAATGAAGTACTTAGCCGCCTTTATTTCGACTGTTTTCATTTTTCTCTTAACCGTAACCGTTCAGGCACAGCATCAAGGAGTAACCGTTTTTCATAATATGAACGTGCTTACCATGCATGCTGATGAAATCAACCGTTCATATACCGTAATTGTAGAGAATGGCTATATAACCTGGGTTGGACCGGCGGCCCAAGCGGAATTTCCCGAAGGTGCTACTGTAGTTGAAGGTGATGTTTACCTAATGCCGGGTCTGGCTGAAATGCACGCTCACATTCCGCCCCAAAATCAGGGAGAACAGCGCATGAAAGACACGCTTGTCCTGTATTTGTCGCAAGGCATAACCACAATTCGGGGAATGTTGGGACAACCGGCTCACTTAGAGCTGAGAGAACAAGCCGCTAAAGGTGAAATCTTAAGCCCAAGAATATTTACGTCAGGTCCTTCATTTAATGCCAATTCAATTCAGAGCGAAGATCAGGCGCGTCAAATGGTTCGTGATCAGGTAGATGCAGGTTATGATTTACTAAAATTTCACCCCGGAATTCAACCGCAATACTTTGATGCAATAACGCAGGAAGCCAATGAGTTTGGAATTGAGTTTTCCGGACATATTTCGCATCGGGTGGGGCTTTTGCGAAGCCTTAATGCCGGAAAGGGAAGTATAGATCATTTAGATCGCTATTTGGAATTTCTTTCGGGTGATCCCGATGATAGAGAAGATCCGCCTATTATCTATTTTGGGTATGATTTAACCTTTGATGCTGATGAAAGTCGCATACCGGAAGCCGCAATAATGACGCGTGATGCGGGAGTTTGGAACGTTCCCACCAATACACTACTCGAAAATATTTTCAACCCTGACAATGATACGGATACCATGCGTAACTGGCCGGGTATGGAGTTCATGCCGGATGCTACATTAGACGGGTGGACAAACTTTGTGAATAATCTTCGTTCTAATGAAATTTACAACGAAGAACAAGCGCGGGAGTTTTTGAGATTACGATTGGAAATCACCCGAATACTTCATGACGAAGGCGCAGGATTAATGTTGGGTGCCGATGCACCTCAAATTTTTAATCCACCGGGGTTTTCCATTTACAGAGAGCTTGAACTGAAAACCCGTGCAGGCTTATCTAACTTCGAAGCATTAAAAACCGGAACTGTTAATGTTGGCCACTATTTAGGTGAAACCGACAAAACCGGCAAGATTGATGTTGGATACAGGGCTGATTTGGTTTTATTTCGAGTGAACCCACTTGATGAAATTATGCTTTCAAACGAAATTGAAGGAGTAATGAGCTACGGCCGCTTAGTTGATAGAAGAGAATTAGACGAGCTATTAGAGGGAGTAAAATCTCGCAGAAACTAATTGGTACGTTTAATTACAATCATAGTCATGTCGTCGTGTTGTTGGGCATGAGCCGAAAAGCGGAGTACTTCCTGTTGAACACTGTTGAGTAAATCAATAGATGTTGAGGATTCATTTAACTTATTCAATAAAATATTTATAAAACCATCGTCGCCAAGTTGTTTCCTGCTAAAATTAAAACTTTCGGGGTAGCCATCGGTGAAGAGGATAGCAGTTTCTCCGACTTTCATATCAATTGTTTCAAGTTCAATGTGCTTGTCGAAAACAGCCTGTTTAGCCATGCCTAATGCAAATCCTTTGGGTTTATAAACCGTTGGCTTGTTACTGCTGTTTAGAACAATGAGCGGGTCGTGGCCGGCACGAACAAAGGAGATTTTTCCGGTTTCAGAATCAACTACTGCAGCTAAAGCAGTGATAAATGTTCCTCTTGGGCTGTTATCATAAAACAAACGATTTGCCTGCTTTAGAATTTCATCGGGTTGCTTATAGTGCTCGGCCATACTTTGCAGGTATCCTTTTAGAAGCGTCATATAAAATGCAGCTTTTACCCCTTTTCCACTTACATCGGCAATAATAACAAGTGTTTTGGAATCAGATAGGGGGATGAAATCATAATAATCACCACCAACCTCATAGGCCGTTTTACAATTAGCGGCCACATCAAACCCCTTAATTTTGGGCTTGGCAGAACTTAAAAAAGAGGAGTGAACTTCACGAGCAAGTTCAATTTCCTTTTCTATCCGTTGTTCTCGTGCCATTTTTTTGATGTATTCAGGGACTAAATCCGGCAGTGAACTTAAATCGTCGGTTTGGGAGGCGCCTACCAAGCCAATAATTAATAAACCGGAAAGCATCAACATTCCCGTTAAGAAAATAGGCATGTCAGCAGTCCCGGGGGTGATAAATGCGAGCGTAGTAGTTACACTTAAACCGCTTATAAAAAGAGCCACTACAAGAGAAAGTACATCATGTTTAAAAAACATATATAGAGGGAGTGCCATCAATAGAACTGAGAAAATAAAATTGATATAACTATTCCCGGTATCGGGAAGCACGTTCGCATTTAGAGCAAGGATAAGTAATATGGTACCCCACAAAATTTGTGGATGTAAACTCTTAGACTTTAACCAGGATGCAGGAAATGCAACCAACAATAAAGCAACAACAACTGAAAGAATAAGCGTATTGAAATTAATTACTAAAAAAGGCATTAAAACCTGGCCGGACATAACTATATCATCATTTGCGACTGAATACCAAGCACGGCCATACACTCCAAAAATAAAAGCAAATATACCGGTAACAATTAAACCGGCAGAAATACCCCGTATAAGACTTGTTCCAACCAGACTGTTTTTGATGAAACCGTGGCGTAATAAGGTAATAGTGTGTTTTTTGCGTGGCCAAACTTCCTGAGCAAGCGAGTCTATTGTTGCAAATGCGGGAACAGATAAAAAGAATGTACCAATAGCAGAACCGATAGGGATTAATGCGATTATAAAAAGAACTAAAAGTAATGGTTCTTCAACATTTTGATAAACACCATCAACAGAACCAAAGAAAACGGTAACGGCTACTAATAGAGCTAAAAATAAAGATTCAGGCCGAACCAGCTTCAAATCAATCAGACGCAAATATAATCTTCTCAGGAAAACACCGATTAAAATGATAACAATGATAAAAATAATAAAACCTTGAACAGCGGAAATAACATTTTGCCCGGTTTCTCTGTTTGAAAAATCATTTTCAACCGTATAGCTTAACCGATTGATTTCTCTATCATGATTCATTGATACGGACGCAGTTACCTCTTTATCAAAGAATAAATACTTGTATTTGACCCTTGCTGTATGAGGGTGATCCGAATCATTAGTGTGATATCCAACAAATACAGAAATTGGTTCAAAGTTTCCCCAAATTGTACTGGTAATAAACTCCTGAGCACGTTCTTTGAAAAAATCGTCATTTTGTTCAATAGGAGTATTGGCCGGAACTAAGACAGAATCTGCACTAAAAGTGATTAGATCACCGGCTCTGCTTAGTGTAAGTGACAGGTTGAAATTCTGATCTGTATCAGAGTCGCGTTCCGAAGTATTGCCCCCAAAAGAATCCCTGTCAATTATAGATGATAGCTCTTGATCACCTATTTGAAGGTTAGAAAAAGATGTTAACCCGGCTTGGCTAAAAGAAGATGATAGCTCAATATTCCACCAATAAAAAAGAAAGTCATCATGTTCATTTATGGCTCTACGAAGCCTGCTTTTTCCGGAATCTTGAACAAACCCTTCAACCCTTGATGCATTCTTCCGAAGATTGGTATTAACCTCTTTTTCAGGCTGTAGGTTAAAATTGGAATAAATAACATCTAAAGCTATCTCTTCAATTTCTTTACTATCTAAACCGCCGGTTATTTTGTTTTCGGGATGCATCCATCCAAAGAAAACGATCAGCATCACTACACCGGCAAGCCCACCCGTCAACCAATAGATATCATAAGAAGTTAGTTTCGATAGCACAAATCAAAGAGTTTGGTAAATCTTGATTTGGCAATATACGGGATGATAAAGAAAACGTTGCTGTAATCTACTGGTATAGATGCAAAATGTTGCGTCCATACCAGGTCTTTATCAAAGATGTTACCTCCAGGATAATACGGTTACCCCACCGGTAGACACCTCAAGTTCGGGTAAATCGTTGATATCTTCTTCAGATGCAAAAAATACACGCGAATTACCAACGGCTTTAAATGTGTTGGCTACTACAGGCCCCCGAACTCTTCCGGAACCGGTTAATTCAACATGTGCGTTTGGTGCAAATAAAACACGTGTAATGGCTTCGGCATTACCAAACACTTCTACACTACTACCTCCGGTAATAATATGACCTTGTATTCCACCTGATCCCCCAATGCGAATATCTGCATTTTCTGCATATACACTAGCGTCAAAAAAGGTATTGCCGGCAAAATCTAAAGTGTTATTACCTTTGTAGAAAACCGTAACATTACCGCTTGAGTTAGGTGCGTAACGTAAAGAGCTACTTCCGTTAAATGTTATGTTATCCTCCACATATATGGTCAAGTTCCCATTACCAACTATCCGAAAATGACCTTGCTGTAGATTTAAATGGCCAACGTGTAATACGCGGTCTTCGTCCCCTACATGAAAATTAACCGTAGTATTACCTACCATACTAAATTCCGGTAAATAATATCCGTTATACTCATGAAGAAATACATCTGGTCGTGGTGGCCAACTAGTAATATTAATGGATGAATTGGTTATTGTGGTTGGGTGTGAGGGGTATTCCGGCATAGGATAACTCATAGGCTCCATCAAATTTAGAATACCTAACCCGGTATTACCACTTTGGAAATTTCTTTCATGTACAACGTAAGAGGGGTCGCCGCCAGGACCGATATAAAGTGCACTATCAACCATTGTTGACCAATACAAGTCAACTGCACGATAATCAGTCGAATTTGTACCGGCAAATCCAACAATTCTTGAACTACCCTGGACTTCAATACCTTCTTCAGAAAATACAGCCATTGGGAAAACCGGGTTCCATGTAGAGCCCGATATAGCCATTGCAACATTTACCTGATACTCACGATCATTATATCTACCAATAGTTGTGAGTAAAATTTGATTGTCGTTTACATTCTCAATCTCATAGCGATACTCCCCCTGTACATCCGGCCATGATAAAAATGATACACCGTCGCTTGGGTAGAACTTAGTTGAATTGATAGTTGGTGCAAACGAAGGGTCGTCTGCAATTTGAAGTTTACGTACAGCAACTTGCGTAGCTCCTTGTGCGATGTTACGCGCCTGAGCAATCGTAAAGGACTCGGTGTTTTGCACCTCAGCTACATGTAGTGTATTTTGCAGCCCATAATTATAAAATATGATTGCAAAGTTGAGAGCAAGAACCAGTAAAATTGCATATTTACCCATGACTTAGATCCTTTTGATTTAATTTTTGTTGATATGATGGGTATTCGTAATAACATAATATTAAAATTTCTTAATATATACAATATCTTATTTATGTGTAGTTGACTAAGTGAAGTTTTTATTTTTAAGGGTCGTTGAAAAATACTTTTTTAAATGAGCCATGTATACAATTCTATAATCTCTAAAAAGCAGCTCTATGCCAATGTAACCTTAGATATATTTTAAAGGGAAAAGCCTTAGAAATCTAGTCATTTCGTACATAATACCATCATTTGGAGTTTTATATACGAAATGAATATTTAGCTCAATCCCCATTTTGAAATTAACTACTGAATAAGCAAATTTTCACAGATTAGCCTTCCTGTTGTGAGGCAGGCGCAGATTATTTCACCAAAGTGAAGTAATCTTTATAGCTATTTAATCAAAGTCATTCTTTTGGAAACTTGTTGGTCGCCGGCTCTAAGGCGGTAGATATAAGTTCCCGAAGCAATTCTGTGACTTCCGGCATTGAACACCACATGGTGAACCCCACTACTCCTTTGTTCATTTAATAAAGTAGCCACCAATTGTCCGTTTAAGTTAAAAACTTCTAACCGAACAATTTGTCCGTCTTTTTCTACAGGAATGTTAAATGTAATGAGAGTTGATGGATTAAATGGGTTTGGAAAGTTTTGTGCTAAATCTAAACGCTGAGGATTAAAAATCCCGGAAGTGTTAAAATCAGCTATTGATTCTGGAACATCTTGAGTAAACCGATCAATCAAGTCTCCGGAAGCATTATAGGCATCAACCGTTCGGTTGGTTTGAGTTAATGTAATATTCCAGAAATGATGTTCGTCACTTACTTTTTCTAACCACCATCGTGTATTTGCATCATCGGCTTTGCGCGTACTAACGCCCCATGCCCCATCACCTATGTAAACAACGCCTTCATAATCGTAATTTTCGTCCAATATTGGAACGGTACGTTTAAATGCATGATCATGATTCTCGAAAGCAAGTTGCACGCCAAACCGCTCAAAAAGTGGAACCCAATGCATTCGAACCTGACGCGAATGATGGTAGTCAAAGGGTCTGAATGCGGGCCATGCCGGTACATGGTAAGCAGGAAATACATGCGGGATACCATTGCGTTGAAACAGTTGTACGGTTAGCCAGTCGGTTTGCTCACCGGAAATTGGATTTGTGTGATTGGAATCCAGCAAAAGAAAAGAAAGATAGTTACTGACATCAAGCGTGTAATAAGCTCGTTTTTCAGGCTTATCGAAAAAAGTAAAATATAAAGGCGCTTTTTCTGCGGTTTGATTGAAGCCGCCTTGAACTTCATGGTTACCTATAACCGGAACAAAAGGTACCATATATCCGCTTGGCGTTACCATGTGTTGCTGCCAGATTTCAAACAACCTGAACCAGCGATCAACTTTACCCGGATCACCATCTGCATAGGCCCAATCACCCCCCATCACAACAAAGTAAGGAGAAACTTTTGCAGCTTCCCGGGTTGTGGGTATCATAAAACCTGAGTTGTGGTATAAATCTCCACCGGTAACAAAGTTTATAGGTTTTTCCAACGATAATGGTAAAGTTCTGAATCGATGAATTGTTTCAGCATCGAGATGAAATTCATAATCGGAACCGGGTTTGAGTCCGGTAAGGTGAACTTCATGTAGTGTCCTATCAGAGCCGGGAATTGAAGCGGTGCGGGTAGGGTTTCTGAACGTCCATTCGTCCTGACCCTCCTCCCGAAAGTTGAATTCATAGTGTTGATCCGTTTTTGCAATCCAACTGATATGTATAGAGTTCACCGGATTCGTAATGAAATAACTATAAATGATAGGCTTATCTGCAGATTGGAAAGCATAGACAGACGGATTGCATACCATCAATAGAATAATAAAAACAAAAAATACCGGTCGAATCTTCATACATTGGATCCCTTTATTAGAACGTATCATAATGTAATGAATGAAAAGGGAACCTCAAAGAAATCGTGTAACAGCAAATCGAAGAGAGAAAATCAGCGGAAGGGTACCTTGGCCAGCCATGTGTTTCTAGAGAACTAGCCATGGATTTCACTTCGTGGGAATCGCTTCGCTCGGTGCGCTTCATGAGCCAGCAATATGTCCTAAGCCGTTGTTATAATTTGTTTTAACTCAATATTCTTCACTACTTACAGCAGTTCATGGGTTTCGTTTCGCGGGAATCGCTTCGCTCGGAGTGCAGCATTTTTACCACACCTAAATTTGAGTAAGTGTAGTATTTGGCTATATCATATATTTTCATTAGCATAAAATTTAAATTATATACTTTCGTGAATAATTCAGGTTATCTTACCTATCAAAATCCCTCATAAGTCAACCCATGCGAATTTTACTATTTCTTTTGTTATCCCATTTTTTAATCATTTACCCTGTTGTTGGGCAAGGTTATTTAATGCTAACCGGAGGCGGAAGTGAAAGCAATGCATCCGGAAGTTGGTCGCAGGAACCGTATTCCTGGTTTGTAGAAAAAGCCGATGATAAACCGATAGTCGTTCTTTCACAGAATGATACGTCCACATGGCTACCCAATTACTTCTTATCGTTTGGAGCAACGGAAGTTCATAACCTTAGAATTTCTACAGACTCACCTGAGTTCATTGCAGAAAAAATTAGCGAAGCTGGAGGTGTGTTTTTAAAAGGAGGGAATCAACAGAATTATATTGATGCATGGAAAGGAACCCAGGTCGAAACCGCAATACGGACACTTTTTGAAGAGGGTGGAGTTGTTGGCGGAACAAGTGCGGGTGCTATGGCAATTAGCGAATTTGTTAGTACAGGCGGTCCGGTTTCATCCGAAAACCTTCGAAACCCTTTTAACGGCTCCAACAGAATAGAAGTAGACTTTCTCAAACTTCTTCCCAATGCAATAGTCGATACCCATTATTTCGAAAGAGGCAGAGTAGGCAGACTTTTGGGTATTATGGGACGCATTTCTGTTGATTATGAGCGCGATGATTTATTAGGAATTGGTGTGGATGACCAAACTTCGGTTTTGGTCTATCCCAGCGGGAATGCACGGGTAAGTGGTTCAGGAGGCGTTCATTTTTTCAGAATGAATGAGGAAACGATGATGGATGCACGTCCCAATCGGTCCCTGCATATCACCAATATGCATTTTAATCAGCTCACTCACGGATTTGAGGTAAACCTGGAAACAGGAGAAATTGTCAACAGGCCTTCAAATACGATTGATATTCCGTTTACTTCTCCAACAGCACTTCCACCTGACTTGCACTTTAGCAGAAATGCGTGGAGTACGTCCCGAATAAATGCACTGATTCAGGAAGACGATGATTCCGTTTCCTGGTCGGTTATCAGTGATGAGACCTACAACACAGCTACAATTCTCAATCGTGAAAATGTTACAGAATTTATTTTCAGCCCTTCTTTACTAGAAGATGATGAATCCCTTGATGAAATCTTTTCATCTCAACGGGTTTTCATCAGTCTTAATACCAATAATTTTCTGGCGCTCTCAGAAAGTGGTCGTCTTCAATCAGCAGAAGCAAAACTCGAGCTACCCTTGGAACTCCTTCAGCCAACAGGGGAGGGTTATGCAACCAATCTCACTCAAAATGGCTTTATCACCTACGATGGAAACATCCGCACCAGAAGTGGAGCGAAATTGCTCCCGGGAGTGGTATTGGTTGACAGCACCTATCAAAGCTCCGTGTTTTTTGAAAATCGGGCATCGGCTACGGGCTGGTTGATGAATGAATTCGGCGCATCGGTTGGTATAAACGTTTCGGGTATACGTGATTTAACCCTGGAAGAAGGAGTGCTAACATTCGGGAACATGACCGTACCCGCAATTGTGTTTGATGCTCGTGAAGGATTCGAGTCAGCCCGAAGTCCGTTCAGTCCATCAAACTCATCAAGCAGAAACCGCAATTCTGCGGCTATCACATCGGGCTTGGTGCATGTGTTGCCAAGTGGCGAGTCATTTGTGCTTTATGATGCAACCGGTACTTCTGTCGGTGATGAAGACTATACCGATTTACCGTCAAGCGATTTCCAACTGATACATGCCTATCCGAATCCGTTTAACCCATCAACCCAAATAGTAGTAGATGTACGAACCGGATTTTCGGCCACTATGCAGGTTTTTGACATTATGGGTCGTCGCGTTCTTTCAACTTATAATCTTCGCTTAACACCCGGAAGAAACACCATTCCTTTGGATTTAAAGCATGTAAGTTCAGGTGTTTATGTAGTTAGGATTTCGTCTGGCACCGAGGCACAAACCATGCGGGTTACTTTAATAAAATGATGCGGGTTTTTGTTTACGGTACTCTCCAAAAGGGTCTTGTACGACATTATGCCCTTGAACAGGCTAATTTTCTAGGTTATGGAACTATAAAAGCCACTTTGTATGATTTGGGAAGCTATCCGGGTATTAAAGAAGGAGATTTTGATGTTTATGGAGAGTTATACGAAGTCGATGAAACCATCCTGAAAGAACTCGACAAGATTGAAGCATACTATCCGGAATTCCCCGAAAAATCCCATTACATCCGAAAAGAAGTTCAGGTAAAAATGCAGATTGATGATTCTATCCAAACAGCATTTGTGTATTACTACAACGGCAAAGTTGATGAAAGCAATTTAATACCTTCAGGAAATTACAAGGTGTATCTGGGTGGTGGGTGATAGGCGATTAGGGTTAACTTTAGTAGCTAAATCGATTTTTTTATTTTACGAATGATTAAAATAAAGGTCGTAGTTTTTGCACTCAAAAATATCGCTTAGAACAGTTTTCAGAATGTCAATAAAACAAGCTTGCAAATACTAATTAATACTTGTATTTAGCTATTAAATGCTTTGCTAAATAACCATTTATAGAATTGATTTAGTAAAGCTTACTTCAAAGTCGCAATTAATTTTATTCCAATTTTGACGCTCTATAACCCTAAACTTCCTGATATATACTCAGTAAAGCTTAACACAGTACTTCTATTTTCGCTTTTATTTGTACTTACCGGATGCGCCCCCAAAATTGCGCCATTTAGTGAGATCGCTTACCAGCAGGCTGTTGAGCTCAAGGTTGTTTCACTGCAATTGATGGAAAACGCAGACCAACCCTTCGATGAATTTCGCGATGAAGTAACCTCACTTCGTTTTGAACTCCGTAAAGCCTATGAATTTTCCAAAGGTCGACCTCATAACGAATATTCTATTCGTCAATGGGAAATCATGGTCGACCCTGAACGCAACATGCTCGCCGGATTTCTGAAACGATGGGAAGAAACGGGTAGGATGTCGCCTGTATTCATTGAAGAAGCCATGATAAATATAGCCGCTGGTTTTGATACCATTATAGGCCTTGAAAGCGGCAAAATCCGTCCGGGGGATATACGATGAATTTTGATGCTTTACTTGAAGCCCTTAAAACTGAACTTACGCAAGTAGTACGCGAATACGGAGAAGAATACATAAATGATGTGGTTGCAAGCGGAACCCAATTTGCCTTGAAAATGCGTGAAAATCTCATCCGCCGCTCCGAACAACTCGCCAACGGCCAACTAACCCACGAAGATTTCAAATGGCTCCTAAAATCTGATAAAGAGTTGATAGAAATGAAAGCTTTGGAGAAAAAGGGATTGACTGTAGCGCAATTGAACAGTTTGCAGGATGCGATTATTGGTAGTTTAATAAGGGTCATTACCCGTCTCTAAAATAAAATAAAATTCTCCCTAGTCTTTAATTCAGAAAAAGGTAGATTACCAGGTTAAGAAATTATTCAAAAAAATATTTAGACCATGACCTTACCTGAACTTATCTCAAAATACGATTACCCCAATGCCATTATTTTGCTGGAAGGTAAAAGGGATGTAGCAGAAGAGGACAAACCAAAATTGATTGCGCTTGGAAAACTGCTTGCATCAAAAACATCAAATATGATTTTTAGAAGTGGTAATGCTGTCGGTTCGGATCAGTTTTTTTCTGATGGGGTCACATCCGTTGACCATAAGCGATTACAACAAATCACGCCCTATTCGGGTCACCGGAAGAAAAATAATCACGCTTATGAAACCATTTCACTAGACGATATTGATATAGCGGCTGAACCGGAAGTTGTTTATCAATCGAAAGGCAATAAAAAGACCGAAAAGCTAATTGACCAATTTGTATCGGGTAATAAAAATCGCTACACAATGAAAGCGGCTTACATTATAAGGGACACAATAAAAGTAATCGGTACTGAAACGGTAAAGCCGGCAACCTTCGGCATTTTTTATGATGATTTAGATAACCCCAAATCAGGCGGTACGGGTCATACCATGAACGTATGTGAACAAAACGGTATCCCTGTTATTGATCAAAGTGTTTGGTTCGGCTGGTTGGAATAATTCGGGCTACTACTTGCTCATTAGAACTGCATCTACCCAATCAACAACATCTTTTTCAGCCTTGATCGTATGGCGTTTTGACTTCTTTGGAAGTGTTCTGCGAGTTCTTTAATCGAGTTGCCGTCTTCGTACAGTTGCGTTAACTCATCTTCGTATTCTTGCGTCCAGGGTTTATAGGCGGCTTTGTTGGTTTTTCGATGTTCTGAAATGGAAAACGTTTTTTCTTTGAACAGAGGTTTTACTTTTTGTCCGTTCAGCTTGTCGGTGGGGTTGTTAATGACCAACCTGATAGATTTGCCCGGACTTGCATCTTCCGGTAGTAAATCCTCTGGTAGTTTCAGAAGCTGACGCGCTCTTGTCACTGCCACATATAAAAGGTTGATTTCCTCATTCAATCTTGATTTATGCGTATCAAAGCCGGTATCCATAGCCGGCTTTTTTATTTTTTCCTCGGTTACGAAATCATTAACCAATTCAACCTCATCATATTCCATCCCTTTGCTTCGATGTACGGTGGAAAAAATGACATCGGCTTTGTGCTTTTCATCCTCAGCTACGTGCTTTTTTCGAATCATTGCCAAAAGCCTCGGGATATCGGTTCCATACTCCTTCACAACATCAATCATCATAGATAATTGCATATCCTCGGTTTTACGAGCGTATTCTTCGAGCTCGCTCATTCCCGACACTTGGCGAATCAATGGGTCGCGGACTTTATCGTACAGTCCGGCATATAAGTTCATTACATCGTAAAGCGATGTTCCTTCCTCCCCGTATGTGTAGGAGTTGATATTTCCCTCGAAATACAAGCTTTTGATAGGATTTGGCCCGGTAATCATATCAATAGCTCTGAGCAACAACCCCAAATTTGTACGCGCCAAAACCGCTCTTGATTTTATCTGCCCACTCTTTCCTTCGCCTTTAATTATCACCGGATCAAAATCATCCAATTGATTTTTCAGATCCAGGCATTGAGATGCAAGTCGTGCAATTTCGGGTCCGAATCGAAAACTACTAG
>PXCK01000159.1 GCA_003566635.1 Balneolia bacterium
ATTAAACCCGACTTAGAGTCGGTCAGAGCCGGTTCGAAACCTGATCCCAAATCTGCTCGTGAACTTCAGCCGGAGCCGGTACTGCATTAATGGTGATGATACGATCAAATTGGGCGGCAAGAGAATCATAGCCTTCAATCACTTTTGCAAAAAAATCGGCACCGGCCTGCTCCATACGATCTTTAGAAAAGGATGCCCTTCTGCTTTCAGAAGTGTTTAAATCAATCTTCAAATAAAAAGTAACATCCGGCTCTATGTGGTGGGATGCAATTTTGTTTAACAAATGTATCTCATCAATTCCCATAGAAGAACGCCCATACCCTTGATAAGCAGTAGTAGAATCAAAAAACCGATCTAAAATAACGATTTCGCCTTTTTCTAATCGGGGTTTCACCATTGATGCTATAAGCTGGGCACGAGCTGCCGAGAAAAGTAATAGTTCCGAAACCGGATCCAAATCAATTTCAGGATTTAATAGGATGCCTCTTATCTGCTCCGAGACATCGGTTCCGCCGGGCTCACGAAAAACGGATACATCATAATTTTGCTCTATTAACCGATGCTTTAGCAACTTAATTTGAGTTGATTTTCCGCATCCATCAATACCCTCAAAAGAAATTAGCACAACGGATTAATCTGTTTCGGTTATAAGTTGGGGTTTAGGTGAAAGCAGAAAGGCCATCAATATGTAAATGAATAAGGTGGAACCATAAAGCGAAATGGTAGCCAGTACAAACGCAATACGCACAAAAGTGGAATCAATTCCAAGATATTCTCCAATTCCGCCACAAACACCAAATAGCTTCTTGTCAGTTCGGGATTTGTAAAGCTTTTTTTTCTGCTTCAACGCATAGGAATCGTAATCGGTATTTTTTTGAGCCATTCTGCTAATGCGTTTCTTGAACTCTTTCTGGGCTTTTTTTCGCTCTTTTCTTTCTTTTCGGTTTGAAAACCATCCCATGCCCAAAATAAAAATGGTAACCCCACCTATAAGGGGTACAATATGAAGAAGAAAATCAATTTGGTTACCCTGCACCAAGCCTAATTGCTGCATCATCCAAATTACTACCAAAACCAGCATGACAAGCCCCATAACAGTAGCAGTATTTACAACCCCTTTTTTGGCTTTTGTGGGTTTTTGCTCCAGCATGAAATCTTTATATGTTTGCTCTAATACCGATTCCGATATTTCGAATTCTTTTTCTAGATCTGATACTGTATTTCGTGTTTTTTCGCGGGTATCCATAGGTTGTATTAGCATTTAGCAGACAGTTATCCACTTTGGTACGAAGATACGTGTTTTATGTTTTGATGATAGTATTAATTTGTGGGCAGTTTTCATTAATCAGAGCTCGGTTGTACTTACTCCTTTATTTAAATGAACCGACCTTGAACCGGATTAACTATATAAAACATCCTCCAGATTTTATACGCCTGCCTTCTTCTCGACAAGAGATTCTTGATTCTGAAGAAATTAATCTGCGGTTATCTGCGAAAATCTGAGCAATCCATGGTTAATTCCAAAAGGATTTACGATCTAGTAATTTATTTCTTACATCGAACTCTCATTAGTTTTAAGTCTTTTCCCTTTGATCAGTTGGTAATAAGAATTCATAAAAGTTTTTTTGTACAAAAAAATTCAACCAACACCTCAAAATAAAAACCTACCGTTTTTTTTCATTAAAGGGCTCTTTGACTTAATAATGGTTACAAATAACACGAATCATTTCAACCGATTTGAAGGATTGCAATTAGAAGACTGGACAATCCTAGCTTAGCCCAATTCACCGATCTAAAAAGTGGGTCTTCCCTTTAACATCATCCATTTCGGCTGCCGATGTGAGGTATTCAAAGCCGTATTGATTTACAATATGGTCTTTCGCCTTGTATAAAGACGAAAGTTTAACCTGATCGGCAAAAAATAACTCCAGTTGGTGGCTGGCATCCACATTAATCGTCATTATGCCAATTCCCCGAATTCTATGCCCCGCCTCAATGGCTTTTACCACACGGGGCATTACCGCCGGAAGACATGCTTCCTGCAGGTAATCATCGATATTGGTAAAACCGTTCGTCCCAAAAAGCACGTTAATTCCCTTCCATTCTGAGTCCTGAAATCGTATGTAAGCTACAAACTTACAAGCCCGCAGGGAGTAGCCTCTCATTCGGTATCCCAATTGGCGTACTGCTTTAATAAGTTCGCCTTTAACTTCCCAAGGGTCTTTGGTCCAGGTAGAAAATGTATGCATGTAAGTAACTTGTTCCGGCACATGTTGCTCATTGTCTAAAATACGCGCCATATCTTTACCCGTAACCGTATCGTGCATCATCTTTCCAAACATATTTCCAAACAGCTTTTGAAACGGTATTGGTCCGGATTTAACAGCATCTCCAATGGTTTGGAGTCCGGCTGATTGTAGCTTTGCATACCGCCTGCTCCCTATTCCCCAAACTTCGTTAAGTGATAGAGGCCACAACATACTCTGCTCAGCTTCATCCGTTAAAATCAAAACCAGACCATCAGGTTTTTGAAGGTCTGAGGCCAGTTTCGCATAGGTCTTGGAACGTGCAATTCCCACCGAGCAGATAAGTTCGGTTTTATCGCGTATGGCTTTCTTCAAGCCGGCACCAAACTCTCTGATTGCACTTACATCTTTTTTGAGGAGCCAGGACACATCGGCGAAGTATTCGTCCATACTGTATTTTTCTACATCCATGGCATGCTTCTTTAAAATGCCAAGTATGGTTGCGCTAATTGCCTGGTATTTGGTGTAATGAACCTGCATAAAAACCAGAAACGGACATTTTTGAACCGCCTCAAATGCACTCATTCCTGTTTTTACCCCAAAGGCACGTGCTTCATAAGAAGATGTGGCAACGATTCCCCTTGGGGTGCCATCGGGTTTGCGCCAACCTCCTACAATAAGCGGAATGCCGTACAAATCGTAGCTTTGTTGCTCAACCTGTGCGTAAAAACAATTCATATCTAAATGAAGATAAAGCCTGTCCTTAAACGTACGATGCCGATGCTCTACCGCCACGGTATTATAAAGCGTAATACGATGAACATTCCGCTCAAGATCGTACTTCGGGTTAAAGCTTGGCATGAGGTTTTTACAAAAAATTAGTTGATGCTCATAATTTATATGTGTAATATATGTGTATAATAATTTCAATTCAACGACGATATGGAAGCCAAACTCGAACGTATAAATGTAATAGCTGTTTTTGCAGGATTTAGGATGGATGCGTGTCCACGAAAAATTACGCCCCTGCGCTTTTTGTTACCGACGGGCGAGAAACATAAAGTGCAAAAAATCCGCCGGGTTTATACCGAACGAAACGGGGATACGCGCCATATTCATTTCGTAGTTCAAACCGACCAACAGCGCTTTTTCGATATCGTGTATGACAGCAAAGAAATGAGTTGGCTGCTGTTGCTGGAGCTTGATAAGTTGGGTTGATAAATTGACAATTTTATAGTGTATTTCTGACTGGTATGTAAACCGAGCTTACTTTTTCTCTATTTAAAATAAGACCAATCAATATCTTCTTTACGGTTATGTATAGCTAAGAAGCTAAACGAGAAGACATTTACCATCTAATAACAAAGATAAAAGCCTATTAATACATTATAAATTAAACTTCAGAAACAGTTCTTGATAGTAATTTGGTGATTCTATTTATTGCAGCAAGAGTTGACTGACTACGTCTGAAATCTAACGAATCATTTATCTGCTTAAATGTAATTGCTCGATTATAAATCGATGTATCCTCAAGCTTACCTTTTTTAAGGAACCAGGTTACTATCTCAACCCAACTCCATAACATTGTCTTAGTAGTTACCCCTGCTATAGGTAAAGGAAAGTCTCCATTTCCACGTTCACCGGAAATTAACTGTCTCACAGACTGCCTACTACGCTGCAATCTTCGGGCTATCTCAGCACCGGTTACCAAGTCAGAAGGCTCTACACGCTTAACAATCAATCCACATTTGGTTTGCTCAACTTGAGCGATAGCACTCAAAATTGCAGCCTCAAGACTATCTGCTTCCCGATCAAAGTCAAGGTAAATAATCTCGTTTCTTTTTGACACAATTGCATCATCACATCCTGCTTCAAAAATAGCATCTTCAACTTCACTGGTAATATCAGTAACCGAATCTATAACTAAATTAAAATCATATGCTTGCATAATATATAAATCTAAGAATGTGTACACTTATCAATAACACGTCGAATTTGTTTTGCATGTGTTTCGGGCACTCGGGGAGTTGACCAAATGGAAATAATGCAGCCACGTCGGGAAGATTCCGGACATTTCAACCGAGCCCACGCGTGAGAAGAATTCCCGGTTTCTATCAAAGTCCAACCTTTTGAAATAGCATAATTAATAGCTTTTTGGATCTCCTTATTAGGATGTTTCATGGTCAAAACTATAAATTCTTTAGGTTTTGAAAACCAACTATGTAATATACCGAATATTGTTTACTTTTGTCAACAATATCCGATAATTCGTGGTTTACAAAAAATCCCACTTACACTCTTAATCCATTTTTCGTACTTTCTTAAATACGTTCATAAAAAAGGATTTACTATCAAAAAGAGAAAGTATAAAAAAGCTATTGAGACAGGGCGGCATGAACTTCTGATGGCTCAGTTCAAGCTTCGGGATTTAAACGTACCGGTAATGGTTGTTATCTCCGGTCATCAAACTTCCGGCTACACACGGGTTTTGAATCACCTTAACGAATGGATGGACACCCGTTATATAGAGAATCATGTGTATCAACCGGATTCTGATGAAGAAGCAGATCGTCCGTTTTTTTGGAAGTATTGGCGGGTTATGCCACAAGAAGGCGAAACGGCTTTATTTGTAGGCGGGTGGTACACTCCCTCCTATCTGGACAGACTAAAGGGGCTGACTACCGAAGAAGAATTTAACCACAGGCTCCATTCTATTAACGAATTCGAAAAGCTACTCACCGACTCGGGTGTATTAGTAGTTAAAATTTGGTTGAATCTGGAGCATCAACAAAAAAGAAAAAACAAGCAAAACGGAATTAATAATCGCCCCGATGATACCTGGTCGGTAACAATGGATGATTGGACTCCGGGTTTTTCATATCAGGAAAAAAACGAGCTTCGTGAACGTGTTTTTGATAAAACGAATACGTCTTATGCTCCATGGAAGACTATTCCTGCCTGGGATGCCAATCAATGTGACGTTGATGTGATTTCGGAACTAACCCGACGATTCGAGGATAAAATTCGCAAAGTTGAAAATAAACAAGTAAATGGAAGTAACGGAAGCTTCGACTCAAATAACCATTTGGATTCGATTGATCTTTCAGAAAAAACACCCCATAAACAATACAAGAAGAAGATGGAATATTTTTGGACTTCCATCTACAAAAAAGCCTGGAGAGCGCATCAATTAAAAAAATCGATTGTAATTGTGCTTGAAGGCTCCGATGCTGCCGGAAAAGGGGGTGCCATACGTCGTTTAATTCGTTGTCTGGATGCACGGCTATATCGTGTAATTCAGATTGCTGCACCAACCCGCGAAGAAGAATCACGCCACTACTTATGGCGATTTTGGATGGATATTCCACGAGCCGGTTTCATAACCGTTTACGACAGATCCTGGTATGGTCGGGTTTTGGTTGAACGGGTTGAGAAATTTGCTCAGGAACATGAATGGAAACGAGCTTATGGAGAAATCAACCATTTTGAGGAACAACTCACCGACAGTGGGACTAAAGTCCTGAAGTTTTGGTTGCAAATTAGCAAGAAAGAGCAAGCCAAAAGATTTAAGAAAAGAGAAAAGACCGATTACAAACAATACAAATTAACCGAGGAAGATTGGCGAAATCGTGAAAAATGGGATGATTATTACAGTGCTGTTAACGACATGGTAAGCAACACTAGCACACCGCACGCGCCATGGAATCTGATATCTGCCGAAGACAAGAAAAACGCCCGCATCAAATTCCTCGAAACGATAGACAAAGCACTTGATGAAATTATCGGGGAGTAGTGGTTTTGTTGATTAGGTTTAACTATGCTGCACTCCGAGCGAAGCGATTCTCGCGAAGCAAAACCCATGAACTGCTGTAAGTAGCCAAGAATGTTGAGTTAATTCAAATTATAACAATGGTTTAGAGCATATTTTCCAGCCATGGGTTTAAACCCATGGCTGGCTCGTGAAGCGCCCCGAATGAAGCGATTCCCACGAAATGCAACCCATGGCAGAAAGCGTGGCTAATTCAAACTATATCAATAGTTTAGGATGCATAATCTAGCCATGGATTTAAATCCATGGCTAGTTCTCTAGAAACCCATAGATGGCTCCGGTACCCTTCCACTGATTTCCCACCTTCGCCTTGCTACCAAGAAATTTTTTTGGTGAATAATCCGGTTTAATTATTTTTCTTTTAATAAACTCTCTTCTTCCAAATCATAATCATTTTGCAAACCAAGCCAAAACTCTGCACTATTACCAAAAAATCTGGAAAAGCGTAATGCTGTATCGGCTGTTATTCTTCTTCTACCTTTTACAATATCAGAGATTCTTGTTTGTGGTATAAATGTTTCCTTGGCTAATCGATAAGCAGATATCTCCATTGGGTTTAAAAATTCTTCCAATAGAACTTCGCCGGGATGTATGTTTTTTAGCTTTTCCATAACATGAAATATACAAAATCAAGTTTCAGAATTTATCAAAATTCAACACACCGTCATCCGATTAAACAGCTGTACGAATCAAGCTGTCTAGCCGGATGACGTGTTAGATTCTGTGAGTTTTGACTTTAAGCCGGGAATATTTGTATAAAACTAAAGTTCTATACCGATATACCATTTACAATCAATCCCGAACAGGTCTTCTCCAACGAATTGGGGCTTCGGGTTCTGGTTTTAGTTCAACAGGATTTAGCTCTAGTAAGCGTAATGCTTCTCTAACTGCCGCCTCCAATTGAGGGTCATTACCTTTCAGTACTTCGGCCGGATGCTGAAACACTTCAATATCCGGTGCGACTCCTTCGCCTTCTACAGCCCACTCACCATCTGTATTGAAGAAACCGCCACGCGGTGCTACCATTCTTCCACCATCAATGAACAAAGGCGTATCCCAGGTTCCTACAAGTCCGCCCCATGTTCTTGTTCCAATTAACGGACCAATATCCATTTTGCGGAACATATACGGAAGCAAATCGCCACCTGAACCTGCATTTTCATTGATAATCATAACTTTAGGACCCCATATCCCCGCCATTGGAGTTGTAAATGGTTTGCGATCATTAGCGCGGCTGTTAAAGTATCCATGCAGACTTCTGTTCATGATGTCAACCATATAATCGGCTGCCGAACCGCCTCCATTGTTTCGCTCATCAATTACAGCACCGGGTCTATCCTGCTGGGAGAAATAGTATCGGTTGAAATAAGTGTAACCTCCACGTCCGGTGTTTGGCACGTAAACATAAGCAAGCTGTCCGTTTGACATTTCATCTACTTTTCTGCGGTTCGATTCCACCCAGTTACGCATCCGCAGCTGGTTTTCATTCCCTACGGGTACTACTACAACATCGCGGGAACCCTGCATGTTTGGTCTGTCGTTCACGGTGATTGTGACCTGACGGTTTGCCGTTGCTTCAAAAAGTTCGAACAGATTCATATCTGCTGTTAACTCACGTCCATTTACCCTCAGTAAGTAATCACCTTCATTTACGTTAATTCCAGGTCCTGAAAGCGGCGCTCGTAATCCGGGGTTCCAGTTTTCACCGGTGTAAATTTTTGAGATACGGAATCGGTTATTCGAAATCTCATAGTCTGCACCGAGCAAACCACCGGGTATATTTTCTACACTTGGGAAATCACCACCCGAGATATAAGAATGCCCTACAGAAACTTCACCACCCATTATGCCAATCACATAGTTCAAGTCTGTTCTGTGGCGAACATGCTCAACCCACGGGCTGTACCATTCATACACATCATCCCATGGTGCCCCATGAACGTTATCAACATAAAGAAAGTCGCGCTGAAGTCTCCATCCTTCTTTAAACATCTGGCGATATTCTTCTCTGGGATTCACACGAATACGAATATTCCCGGTGTCGATTCGCCCGTCGCCGGGGCTAATGGCTCCACCTGCGGCATTTACTATGCCCCATGTACTCCCACTTCTGTACAAAAGATTCTTTCGGTCGTGGCTAACCGTAGCATAGGCAACATTGTTTAAGAATTGAACAGATTCCTGTTTATCAATACTATAGCGATGCAAAACGGTTGGTTGATTCTCTCTCGATTCTGCGAAAAACACATGTCCCTTGGGTCCGGCTACAGTAAATGTATAATTACGAAGTGGTACATCTATGGCTAAGATTCGCTGATCAATTCCTTCCAGGTCAATTCGAACTGTACCATCCGATTCTGAGCTTTCCTCTTCCTCGCCTATAGGCTCATCATCACTTTTTGGCATAAATGGCGATGGTGTATCTTCCGCCAATACAATCATATACAACCCACGATTAACAGGCATGTCGTAACTACTCATATCCAGCCAACCTGTATTCAAACCGAAATCGGTACTTGCCAAAAAGTAAAGATATTTACCGCTTTCATCCCATTGAGGATCAATTGCATCTGCCAATCCATCAGTTAATTGATGCGTTCTTCCCGCTTCAATATCATACACAAAAACTGCTTTGAATTGATTATCAAGTAAGCGAACATACGCAATCCACTTGCTATCGGGCGACCATACCGGATTCATGCTTCTGTTGGGGTGTGCAAATCGGTCGGTATCTACAAGGGTCAAATCACCGGAGTCGAGGTTCAGCATCCAAAGGTTGAAATCGGTGTCGGTAAAAGCAATATGTTTGCCATCGGGCGACCAATCAGGCCTGAAATAAAATTTATTATTCAACTCATAAACACGATGCTGATCCATCCCAAATTGATCGCTTACTACCAATTGATACTCTCCGCTTTCATCGGAAAACCAAGCTACACGGCTTCCATCAGGGGACCAAACAGGAGATCTTTCAGCTGCATGAGAAGTGTTCGTCAGGTTTCTCCAATCGCCATGTTCCTTAGGAACAGTAAGAATTTCTCCACGGTGTTCAAAAATTGCACGTTGACCAGTAGGTGACAGTCGTGCATTCATTAACTGAGTGGCAGGTACATTGGTAAAACGCTCTCTTGCCCAGTTCATATCTCCCCGGGCGTAGATCTCTAATTGAGTAGATTCTCCTGTTTCGGGATCGAGTTGATGCAAGTAGCCACCCATTTCGTAAACTATTAAATCAGAAGAAGCACTCAGGTTTTTTGCGTCAAATTCAGAGTGGAATGTTAGCTGGCGCTCTTCCCCTGTATCAAGGTTATAAGACCAAACATTGTTGGCAAAATCACGCTCAGACAAATAATACACCGTGTTTCCAATCCAAACCGGAGCTGTATGGCGTTCACCATCAGTGCGTGGAGTTTGCATGAAATCGTGGGTTTCCATGTCAAAAATCCATATAGGCTGGGCCTGACCTCCACGGTAGTTTCTCCACTCAGGATCCCAAAATCTATAAGGTTGATAGGCCACCTTATTTCCATCCGGTGATATTGAACCTGCAAAAGCAAATGGCAATGGCAAAGCCGTTGGCATGCCACCGTTTATGGAAACTTTAAAAAACTTAGTGTTAGCTGTGGGGTAGCCTTCCCTGCCTGACATAAAGATTACATACTCTCCATCGGGTGTCCAATCTTGCACCATATCAGCGCCGGGGTGCCATGTTAAACGCTGAGGATCTCCACCTTTAATCGGAACGACAAAAACATCCGTGCCGCCATCATACTGACCGGTAAATGCTACCATAGTACCATCCGGAGATATTCTTGGGTTTGACTCTGCACCTTCAGAAACTGTTAATCTGCGTGCCTCTCCTCCATCTCTTCCAACAACCCAAAGGTCATTTGCATGTACAAAAACTATATGTGTTTCACTTACGGAAGGCTGCCTCAAAAGCATGGTACCTTGGGCAAAAAGCGGTTCACATATCCAGAATAGAATTCCAACGAAAAGTAGAAGTTTTTTCATATTGATTATTTTATTGTTGATGTCCTTTATGATATCAACCCATATAAAAATAAACTTCTACTTTAGCAACTCTTTAGTCAGTGCGAGGACTCAATTATTTCAAACTTTTCGTTTTGATGCGTTACATTTACAGTTGGGAATAACTTCTTTAAATGATTTCCATAGTTTAAATGCCGGTTAGCAACGATAACAAATCTACCACCCTGTTTTAGTACTTTTTTGACCTGCTTAAATAGTCTGATGGAAACTTCTACATCCGTTTCGTATTCCTGATGAAACGGCGGGTTGCTCACAATTAAATCAAATTCTATTCCTGTAAGCCCGTTTAGGTTATCAGCCCAAATATGTGTTGTTCGGGAATCATTCAAATTTAATTTAGAAGATTCCACAGCCAGATATGAATCATCTACTAAGCACAATTCAGCCTCCGGTTTTTGACTTCTCAGCCAAACCGAAATAACCCCGTTGCCACTGCCTACATCCAATATGTTTAGTTCATCCGGCTTCAACTCTATATTTTCAAGTAAAAAGCGGGTTCCAATATCAAGGCTTCCGGTTGAGAAAACACCCGGATATTGCTTTAATTTAACATCACCAAACAAATCATCTTTAAAAGATTGTATCAAATCTTCCGGACGGGTTGTTAAAGATTTAGGATTGGAAAGCTGCAATAAACGAGATTTTTTCCATGCGAGTGATTGGGACACTTCTTCAAAATACTTCGCTGCAACTTCGGTGATACGGGGCGAGAAATTGCGCGTCATAAACGGACACACAACTTTGCTATCAGTATTTAACAGATTTGATACTTGCGATAAATAAAATTCGAATAGTTCTATAGACTTAGGTATTATTATCACCGCAAAGTCAAATGTATCGCCTACCTCAAAAATTGATGGATTGATTTCACGTCCATCCAGTTCAAGTTCGTTTCGTTTTAAGTTCTCTGATATAGCAATAACCTGACTTCTTTTATCGGCAACCAATGTTGGCTGTAAATGATGCAGGTGACAACTTAAATAACCAAAACGGTCACCAACCAGAAGTACTTTTTTGCCCTCAAGGTTTTCCGGTAGTGTTTTTAAAACATATTCATCACCGGCGTTCCACGGTCTTAGTGAACGGTTTTTACTTGATGGGTATCTTTTTAAAATCAAAAGGTACTTCCTAGTCTATAGGCTCAAAAACCTGCAGGAATGGATTCATATCTGTTTCTTCCGGCATTTTAATATAAGCATAACCTGTGGCATCATGACATGCATTACATGAGCGAATAATTAGCCTTGCTCTGTTACGAATTTCATCCCAATTTACCTCTTCAGCTTCTACTGCGTCTTCAAAATCATCTAAAATTGGCATTAACATTGACTTAGTTAATTCCCCAATAGGTTGGCCTCCATATTCCGGTATAAAATCAATAATATCTTCAGCTATGTGCTCAAGTTCATGGTGGTAAAAATCTGCTAATTCAAGATTTTCGTGATTTACAGCCAATAATAGTTTGTGTGAGTAAACTTGCATGTAATACATAGATTCCGCAAGACCCTTTACAGCAACAATATGCTCTGGTTCGGCTTCCTCTATTACTTGGTTTTGACATGCAATTGTTACAAACGACAATAATAGCATCCCTAAAATAACATTTAATAAAACTGTTTTTTTCATGACATTCCTTTTTTAAATCCTCAAATAAATATTATTCTACAATTTAACTAACTCATACAAAAAAAGCCCGACAAACTTGCCGGGCTTTGACGTTTTTTCAAACAAACACGAAAAAACTTATTTAACGAGCGTCATTTTGTTGGTAAAAATATTTCCTCCGGCCTGCATTCGAACAAGGTACACACCACTACTTAGTCGTGTACCGTCGAATTGAATTGTATGACTACCGGCGGTGCGGGTACCGTTCACTAATGTTGCAACACGCTGCCCAACAATATTGAACACATCAATTCTCACTTCTCCGGTTTCTCCCATTTGGTAACGAATGTTCGTAGTTGGGTTAAATGGATTAGGATAGTTTTGGGATAAGCCAAATTCATCCGGTAGTTGGGACATATCTTCGTCAGGGGTATTTGTAAAATTGATTTCTTCCGGTAATTCTACAAACTCAGACGTAAATATAAAAAACTCGCCCGGACCAAGTGTAATCGATTGATTCGTAGAATCAAACACATATTGCGATTGAGAGAAGTAATCATACCAAGTACCCTCGTATTGCACATTTGCAGGTACAGTTCGTTCAAATATATCAAAATTACCAATAATGGCAACATCCATACTCTCATGATTCAAGTAAATACGCTTAACAGCAGGAACCAGACTCATATCAGTATCTGTAGTTCTAAATACTTCATGGTTGGTTTTAAGGTGTATTAAAGCACGATATGTGTTATACAATTCAACTCTTGCCGGATTCGGTAAGTATTCGTCCCAAGGTATGGGCATAGGTTGAGTCCTGCTTCTACCGTCTTCACCTAAACCGTAATCATAGCCAAGCTCACCAAACTGCCAGATCATTTTTGGACCGGGAACCGTGAATAAGAACGCAGCTGCCTGTCCCATTCTTTCCAATGCGGTATCTAAATCTCTTGTTGAGTATGTTGAACTTTCATTCCCAAAATTTAAATTTCTCCACATTAAGCGTTGCTCATCGTGGCTTTCCATGTATGTTATCAAATGAGGGTCGTTCCAACCGCGATTAGCATAATATCCCCAGCTGAGGTTTGAGTTGCTATTCCAGCCCATTGTTGCTTCATTATAATTGTGGTTCATATTACCCCATAGTAACATACCTGCATTTGCTAAAACCGTTTCCTCCTCATTTCCGGCCAAATGCTCTAAAATAACGTAAGTATCAGGGTTAACAGATTTTAATTCATTGTATAACCGAACCAGATTATCAACTCTTTCCTGGTCGTAGTTGCTACCCCAAGGGTCATTCGAACCTTTGAACTGAGTAGTAAAACCTTTTGTGAGGTCAAAACGGAAACCGTTAATTCTATATTTTTCTAACCAATGTCGGTTTGCCCTGTCCATAAATTCAACGAAGTGTTCACTTCCATGATCAAACTTATAGCCAAAGGTCATGGCCGGGTTTTCAAAGATTTGATCTGAATACCAGGGGTTTTCATCTGCAGGTCGATTATTTGCAGAATCAAAATACATTCGTAAATGAGGAGCTTGACCGAAACTATGATTCCAGACTATGTCTAAAATTACCGCCATTCCGCGTCCTTGGGCTTCATCGATTAATTTCTTCAGTTCATGTCTTGGCCCATAAAACTTATCAGGAGCAAAGAAAAATGACGGGTTATACCCCCAACTTAAGTTTCCTTCGAAGTTATTCACAGGCATTAGCTGAATAGCATTTATACCCAGATTTTGAAGGTAATCTAATGTGTCTCTCACACCTTTGTACGTATTATCGTGAAGAAAATCTCTTATTAACAATTCATAAATTACGAGATCTTCAACAGCTGGTGGAACAAAGTCTTCTGTTTGCCATTCAAACGGTTGCTGAGCAGTTTGTAGAACAGAAGCAGGATGCTGTGTCTTCCCATGAGGGTATGATATTAGTCCAGGATAGCGTCCATCATCTATTATTTCCTGATCGTGCCATGGATCAAGAACTTTTTCGGTATAAGCATCTGCCACCCGAATTTCACCATCAATAAAATATTGGAAGCCATATTCAGCTCCCGGAGTGAGACCTTCAATAGTCAACCAATAATGTACATTATCATCATCTATAACTTCAGCTTTCATGAAATAATCTTCATGAACTTCCCAGTCATTAAAATCTCCAATTACGTAGACAAAATCTTTGTGAGGGGCAAATAATGAAAGGGTTACTCTGGTATCATCACCATCGTGGTAGTTTATACCATCAATAATTCCAGCCGGACGGTTAGCAATTTCTACATCAGAATTTACAATAATGGATATAAGATCTTCAGCTTCATCACCCTCATCATTTTGAGCAACTGCACGCATGGTAATACGACCAGTTTCTTGTGTTGTGTAGGTAAAGCTAATTTCTGATTCATCTGTACTTACAACTTCCTCGTCATTTATAAACAAAGAAAAATTAGCAAGATTGCCCACTGATACATTTGCTGATACATCGACTTCGACATCTTCATTAAGTTCAGCAAAGTATGGATTCAATGTAGTAGAGGAAGGGCTGTTGAAACGCACACTAACTGCTTCGTTAAAAATTTCAATAAACAGATCTTCTGTTTGTTGATTAGCGGCCGCATTCCTTAAAACAAATGCCAATTGATGGATTGTCTGAATACTTTCAGATAGGCCGTAGAAACTTCTGATGTCTTCAATATGTAACTGCCATAAGTCCTCGCCTACATTTTCCAGCTGTGGTTGATTACTGTTATTCCCCCAACTACCAATAACATTTGTCCAGCTTCCACCTGGAGTAAGAATTACACCTGTATGAGTATAAATTGGTCCCGGGTTGCCTAAAAGGTCTTGCCTTTCAGCCTCGGAAATATCAAATGTTATGGTTAAAGGTTCTTCCAGCGTAGGGAAAGCCGGTTCGGTTGTTATTACTTGTGCTTTTGCCAATGGGTACGAAAAAATGCCAATTAACAATAAAAATAGAAATACAAATCTGCTCATCATAAGAAATTTAAATTTATCAATATCAATAGGTTATAAACGACTATATTTTTGTTTTATTTCACTTTAAGCTTAGCCTAAAGCTTAAACAACTACATTAACGGGTTCTGATGTAGTTCTAATTATCAATTCGGGTGAAAAGACAGTATGAGTGATTCCTTTTTCCCGGTTATTAATTCTTTCGAGCAATTTTTCAACGGCCATATTACCCATTTCTCTCATGGGCTGACGCATAGTTGATAATCCAAAAAATTCAGAAAATTCGATATCATCAAAACCCAAAATTGGAAGTTGTACACCTGCATCTTGCATAGCTTTTAAGGCACCAATTGCTTGTATATCGGAATTACAAAAAATCGAATCAGGCATTGGGTCGAGGGCAAGAATTTTCTGCATAGCCTCGTATCCGTTACGCTCAGTAAAGCCGTCACGATCCAAACAATTACCGGTAACTATTAGGCTTTCTTCAACTATTTGACCGGCATCTTCTAAAGCACGCCTGTACCCAAGAATTCTATCTCTGGAAGGTTTAGAATTAGGCACCGCGCTAATCATTGAAATTTTATTGTAACCATTTTGTATGAAATATTGGGTTGCATTATAAGCGCCTTCAATACTATCAACACTAACCGAGTCAAAATCTGAGCTATATTCATCGATTAAAACAATGGGTACGTCGTATTTCTTTAAATTTGACCATTCTTTTTCCGAAAAGTGAACCGAAATTATAAGATAACCTTCAGCCATTCCCCGCTTAAGGGTGTATTCGACCTGATTGTAAATCGATTCTGTTGATTTAATATTGTAGAAGTTCAAATCATAATCTAACTCAGTTAATCTGTTTTGGATACCTTCAAGAACCTCCATAAAGAAGTAGTTGGAAATAACCGGAACAATAGCGGAGATAAGTTTAGACTTTTTTCTGGCTAAGCCTTGGGCCATTGCTTGCGGGTGATACCCCAAACGATCAGCAATTTCTAAGACCTTACCTTTTGCTTTGTCAGATACACTTGAACTATTATTAAATACACGAGAAACAGTCGCAATACTTACACCGGCTTCTCTGGCAATATCATATATAGTTACGGACACAATAGAAAATTTAGAGTTTAAAAAAATGGAGGCGGACTAACTCCGCCCCCATAAAATTAGGCTTACTTAACAAGCATCATAGTTTTGTTGGTAGTGAAATTACCAGCTTGTAACCTATACAAGTAAACACCGGAAGATAAACGACTTGCGTCGAATTGTACAGTGTGGGTACCTGCATTATACATACCATCTGCCAATGTAGCTACGCGCTGACCGAGAATGTTGTATACATCTAAACGAACATTAATGTTCTCCGGTAAAGCGAAGGTAATATTGGTAGTTGGGTTAAATGGATTCGGGTAGTTCTGGCTTAACGCAATTTGCTGTGGGTTTTCGCCAAAACGTGGGTCTTCGATTGAAGTACCTTCAATAGGGATTAATAGAACACCTGAGTAAAAATGGTTTCTTGTATCAGGTTGCTCTTCTCTTGTTAAACGAATTGAAGAACCCCAATCGAGGTTTTCTCCGCTTCCAAATAGTACAGGGCTAAACATTACATCATCAATACCGTAGGTTGGTGGTGCAGGGAAATCAAGATCTTCAAATACCCACTCCAATGGTTCTACAGTAAACTCTTCTGGCCAGATAGTAAAATCTTCTAATACATCAACAGGATCGATATAACGATAATATCTACGACCAGGCTGAGTTCCACCACCATTAATTATACGAGCACCATCAGGATCTTCGTACGCAATGGTAAAACCAATATGATTTTCAGTAGGTAAATTTAATTCTAATGTAAGTTCATACATATTACCTTCACCGGTAGGAGTGAACTTAACTCTTTCACGTGCTTCCGGATCATCTAGTGATGGTTGATTATCTCCAACCGGAATACCCTGGGTTAAACCAAAGAAAGGCGTCTCAATAACCATAAATACTTCATCTTCCTCCGGATTGAATGGAGTACTATGAGATAACGCATTGGTCATATCGATCTGGAAAGTTACAGGTAACGTTTCAGCACCTACACCATCTACAGTAATAATTGCCTGCTCAGGTAAACTGTTGAAGAAACCTATATCAGAACCAAAATCACCAGTCACATCTTGTTCGGCCTCTGAACCAAATGTATATAAGCGGTCACCTCCACCGGTAGAACCCGGCTCTTCCCATCCATTGTTATTATCACCGTCTTGTCTAAGTCCGGGAATGAAGTTTGGGCTATCTTCATCAAAGCGACTTTCATCCCAACGAATAAAGTATTTGTATGGAACCTCATCACCAACTTCTCTTGTAAGTTCGTAGTTAGCCACCCATACATCATTTAGTTCGTCATAAGACATTGGTTGGCTTCCGGTATCCCAAGAGTTAAATGCTCCAGGAGAGAAAACTTCATCACCAACAGCACGGTTAAAGAACCCAAGGCCTTCTAATAGACCTACGTTCGCACGGAATGTTAGTTCAGCTGTTACAATATCACCTTCTGGTGGAGCAGCATTATTAAAGAAAGACCAACCGAGTGTCGTATCGCTATCGGCAGCAATAAAACCTCTTCTGTTTCCACCGGCAGGTCCTACATCACCTTCCCATCCTGGATCTGCGCCTTCAGTTTCAATTACGTATTTATAGTGAATTGTACGACCATCTTCCTGAACTTCACCACGAACTCCAATAAACTGGCTTTCATCTTCAGGATCAAACTGATTGGTAGAAACAGCATTCCCTACATTAACACGGAATTGAACCGCTTTAAAGCCTTCAGGTACTTCAAAAGGCTTTGTTCTGCCGTCACTTGTACCTGCAAAGTATTGTAAGTCAACAACTAAATCTTCTGTAGCGTCAGCAGGTACTTCAAAAACATAGTCGTTACCTTCACCTTCGAAATTGAATTCCCAACCATCATTGAACCCTGCACCGGTATCTAAATCATGACCAGCCCAGAATTTGTAAGTTAAAACATCACCGGGAGCCATCATTACTTCTATTTCCCAGTAATCTCCACCCACATTATCACCTAATAATGTAGAACCGGAACCCCAGTTTACTGTTTGACCAAAATAGTCCATTTCGTTAAACTCACTACCATTCACATTTCCTCTAATCTGCAAAACACCGTCTGCACTTAAAGTATCCGCTACTGTAGAAGTATTAACTTGAAATGTAACTTTGATAGGGTCTCCATCTTCCATTGCAAATGCCAGTGAACTCACACCAAATAGTACAAGTACTGTCATCAACAATTTTGTAGTTATTTTTTTCATAGTTACCTCGTTGTTTGTTTGAATTTTACGGTTTCCCGTTTTTGATAAGAATTTCTTTAGAAGCTAATTTTAAGTGAGAAACGGTTTGTGAGCCCTAAGTACTCGTGGGATTGCATGGCATAACCAAGGTTTAATCCCAACCCGTTATTCATCTCGTAGTTTACCCAGCCTCCAAGGGC
>PXCK01000119.1 GCA_003566635.1 Balneolia bacterium
CTGGCTCAGGTACCCTTCCGCTGATTTTCCACCTTCGCTTTGCTACCAAGAAAATTTTTTGGTGAATAATTCGGTTTAAATGGATTTCCGGGTACTGCCACAGATTGTTTTTAAAATATGAGCATCATACCCTATCTTTAAAAAAACTATAAACCACTGTATCGCAATTTTATGAAATCAATCCTTTCAACCTTACTTGTTCTTCTATTTACTATAACGGTTTCAATCCTTAATGGCCAAGATATCGATGCCTACCACATATATAATGCAGAGGGTGAGCGAGTTACTTTTTCCGATGTAGTACATCATGCTATGGAAACGGATATCATTCTTTATGGTGAGTTGCATAACAATCCTATTACACATTGGCTGCGACAGAACCTGGTTCAGCAATTAGCCGCTGATACTACTCGTGCTCTTGCCGTTGGTATGGAAATGTTCGAAGCCGATCAACAAGTACTCATGGACGAATACCTTACCGGTATTATTTCAGAAAGAAATTTTGAACAAGAGGCTCGCCTTTGGAATAATTACCAAACCGATTATCGCCCGATGGTTCAGTACCTCAAAAACAATGAAATACCAATCGTTGCTACAAATATTCCGCGTCGTTATGCAAATACGGTATATCATGGCGGACTCGAAGCTTTAGAAAACTTAAGCGAACAAGCCAAAAGCTGGATTGCTCCGCTTCCCGTTACAATTGATTTAACCTTGCCGGGCTATGCAAATATTATGGAAGCTGCCGGCGGACACGGAGGTGAGAACTTGCCTAAGTCACAGGCGATTAAGGATGCTACTATGGGTTATTTTTCAGCCAAATTTATAGAGGAAAATCCCGGAACAAGGTTTTTTCACTTCCACGGAACCTACCATTCTAACGATTATGAAGGAATCTACTGGTACTTGCGATATTATGGGCTCGAATCGGATATCATGACAGTTGCAACTGTAGAAACTGCCGACTTATCAACTTTTGATTTTAGTACCGCTCCCGGTGCAGATTTTGTGGTAGTGATTCCATCGTCTATGATTAAAACCCACTAACCAAACCCACTAACCTAGGTTACAGTAGCTTTTCTCGTTCACGCTCAACATCAATGATGAGTTTGAGCTCTTCTACAAACTCATCAATCTGGTGACGTGCTATCCGCCACACAATTCTTAAATCAGTACCGAAATATTCATGTGCAAGATAATTCCGGAAGCGATACATTTGCTCCCAGGGAATATTGGGGTATTTCCTTTTCACCCTGTTTGGCAGGTTATTGGCAGCTTCACCTATAATTTCAAAATTTCTGATTACCGCGTCTTGAGTTATTGAATCCTCCATAAATGATTTGGCATCATGCTGCCTGATGTAATCAAGAATCTTTTCAATACTCACAAGCATATCCTCAAGAAAATAAACATACAGCCGATTTCTGGTTCGCTTCCTGGGTATGTTTTTCATAGATACACAACCTCCTTCATAATCCGCTCTTTGAGCTGAGGCTTGAGTCCGGTAGGAGTAATTAAATCAACTTTTTTATCAAACTTTTTTTCTAAAAGTGCTGTCAATTCAAAGAACTCCCACCCAAGAGGCTCATCAGGAAAGATAATCAAATCAACATCGCTGTCACTATCTGGTTCATTACGGGCAAATGATCCAAACAATCCAATTTTGGATATGCCATACTTCTCTTTTAACAGCGGCTTAAGCTCTTCAATAATGGCAATAATAGTTGCAGTATTCATAGGGCTTCTGAACTTGAAGTTGCCTTTTTAATTATATCTAATTTTAATGTATCAACCCTTTTGTTGGAACGCAACATTTTTGAATTGCTCTAAATATTTTAAAACGTTTTTCATTTAGGAATGGTACTATTCCAAACATATCACAAAACAAAACATCAATCATAACCACTATGAAAAAACTTTTACTCACGATTTTTCTACTTTTGCCTGTTTTAAGCTTTGCTCAGGATAACCCCCACGATTTTGTGAGAACAGGTCAGGTAGACCTAAACTACTACCTACCGGATAACGTAACCTATGATCCAAACATTCCAACACCTGATGAAGTTTTGGGCTTTCAGGTTGGGGAATGGCATTTAAGGCACGATTTGCTGATACGTTACATGCAGGCAATAGCCGATGCAAGTGACCGGGTTACTTTGCATCAGTATGGTTTTTCCCATGAAATGCGTTCACTTTTGTTACTTACTATCACCCATCCGAACAATCAGGCTGATATTGAAAACATTCGCCAACGTCATGTTTCTCTAACTGACCCTAGCGTTTCTGGTGAGCAAAATATTGACGATATGCCGGTTGTTGTTTGGTTGGGGTACAGTGTTCATGGAAATGAGCATAGCGGTGCTAATGCAGCTCTATTGTCGGCTTACTATTATGCGGCCGCTCAGGGACCTGAGATTGATAACCTGCTGAGCGAAACGGTAATCTTACTTGATCCAAGTTTTAACCCGGATGGTCAGGATCGTTTTGCGACCTGGGTAAATGCGAATCGAAACTTAGTTCGCCACAATACCGACCCTCGTGATCGTGAATTTAACGAGCTTTGGCCGCGTTCCAGAACCAATCACTACTGGTTCGACCTAAACCGGGATTGGATGCCATTACAGCACCCTGAAAGTCGTGGTCGTTTGGAAATGTTCCATCATTGGAAGCCAAACGTGCTTACCGATCACCACGAAATGGGAACAAATAGTACCTACTTTTTCCAACCGGGGATTCCATCCCGTAACAATCCGCTTACCAAAGAACGCAACTTTGAGTTAACTGCCAAGCTTGCTGAATATCATGCTGATTTTCTGAACGAGGTTAATCAACTCTACTATACCAAAGAATCTTTCGATGATTTTTATGTAGGAAAAGGCTCCACTTATCCGGATTTAAACGGTACGATTGGAATTCTTTTTGAACAAGGGAGTTCTCGCGGACATGTACAGGAAAGTGTTCATGGGTTGCTAACATTTCCTAAAACTATCAAAAATCAATTTTTGACTTCTCTTTCTACTGTTTACGGTAGTTATCAACTCAGAAATGAATTTCTCACTTTCCAGCGCGATCATTTTACCACAGCTCTTGAAGAAGCTAGGCAGGATAATGTTAAAGCTTGGGTATTTGGGGCTGAATATGATCCCGCTCGTATTTATCACTTAATTGATATTCTTAATCGTCACCAAATTAAGGTGTATGAGTTAGACAGAGATGTTTCTGTTGATGGCCAAAATTTTGCAGCTGGCAGAAATTATATTGTCCCGAGTGAACAGCCTCAATACCGATTGGTACGTTCTTTGTTCGAAACCAGAACAGAATTTACTGACAGCCTTTTCTATGATGTATCAACATGGTCGCTTCCGCATTCATTTAATTTGAACCATGCCGAATTAGGTAGCAGAGCTTTTTCAAATAATTTACTGGGCGCTCAGGTTGAAGAACCTGAATTCCCGGTTGGTCAGGTTTTTGGTACTCAGGGTGCTTATGCATGGGTATTTGAATGGGATGGTTATTACGCACCACGCGCCCTCTACCGCTTGCAGGATGCGGGAATTCGTGCAAAAGTTTCAACCCGCCCATTTACAGCAAACACCACACAGGGTGAAAAAGAATTTCGTGAAGGCACTATTCTCATTGCTGCCGGAATTCAGGATGGTATGAGCGATGCCGAATTATTCCGTAGAATTCAGGAAATTGCGGTTTTAGACGCCATCGATGTATATGGTCTGAATACCGGCTTGAGTACTCGTGGAATTGATTTAGGGAGTCCAAGTTTCAGCAATCTTCGTAAACCCGAGGTTCTCCTTTTAGTGGGTAGTGGTGTTAACGTTTCCGAAGCCGGAGAAACCTGGCATCAACTCGACCAACGCTACCACATGCCGGTAACCAAAGTAGAAACCGATCGTTTTGCCGGGGTGGATTTGAGCCGATATAATGTGATCATTCTTCCTACCGGTAATTACAACTCCTTTGGAGAGCGCGGAATTAATAATCTTCGTTCATGGGTGAATTCCGGCGGTGTGTTAATTGCCTATAAAACCGCCGCATCCTGGCTGACCAACAACAATATTGGCTCGGTTAGTTTTGTAAGACAAGAGTCGGATGATGACGGAACTCCAAAACCCTATATTGATGCCGGTGCCATACGCGGTGCTCAAGTGATTGGCGGTAGTATTTTTGAAGGAAAGATGGATTTAACACATCCGTTATCTTATGGATTCAGAAACGAGCAAATAAGCCTGTTTCGTAACAATACGCTGTTTTTCGATTCACCCGGTAACGTATTTGCGGCTCCAATCCGTTATACCGAGTCTCCGTTGATAAGTGGTTATATCTCACCTCAAAACCTGGAGATTATAGGTGGAACTTCTTCTATAGTAGTATCCGGTTCCGGATCGGGAAGAGTCATTTTTATGGCAGAAAACCCAAACTTTAGAGCTTTTTGGTTTGGCACCAACAAACTCTTCGCTAATAGCGTATTTTTCGGTCACACCATAAGCGCCGCCACATTAGAACGATAGAAAAAAGACAAGACTACAAAAAAGGGGCTTCGGCCCCTTTTTTTGGGTTTATGGATTTATCTAAACATCTAGTAAAATAGCCTCTATAGGTTGACTTACTTTACCATATAGTGTTTTACTAAAAGGTAGTTTACTAAATAGTAAAATGTAATTTACTGCCATACAAAAAAGCCCTCACCGTGTTACCGATGAGGACTTTCATAAGAGGTTAAAACTAACCTATTTGACGAAAAGCATGTCTCGATAAGTTGGCAGCGGCCAGTAATCGTCGGCTACCAGTTTTTCCAACTTGTCAGCTACTTCACGAACGGCGTTCATTGCCGGAATTACATTTTTCGCCATGTGTATAGCTTTTTCGTGACTTGTATCTCCACCAAGATCTTCGTTTACTTCATGAAGCTTTTCAAGGGCTTCTATAAGGTCTTCGAGGTTAGAAGATAATTTTTCAACAACCTTGGCAGTACCTTTGGTTTTTAGGTTAAGGGCACCGGCAGATTCTGCATACGCTGTAAGCTCATTCAGATAGCGAATGGTTGCGGGCAGAATCATCGTTTGTGCCATGCTTGCTGTTGCTTCACCTTCAATATTTACGCGAAGGAAATATTGCTCGGTAAAGATTTCAAGACGTGATTCTACTTCTTTTTTGCTAAGAACTTTATGCTTTTCAAATAACTTAACGTTCTTTTCGCTGTTTAAAGTTGGGAGAGCATCCATTGTTGTCTTAAGGTTCAACAAACCACGCTTGGCTGCTTCAACCTGCCAGTCATCGGAATAGCCATCACCGTTAAAAACAACAGGAGCACTTTTTTTAGCCATTTTGGTAATAACCTTGCCTAATGCTTCCTCAAACTCAACGCCACCTTCAAGGGATTTTTCAAGTTCGGTGCACATTTCATCTATCGATTCTGCTACAATTGTATTTAAGCAAGTAACCGGGAAGGAAATGGTTTGGTTAGAGCCAACCGCTCTGAATTCGAATTTATTTCCTGTAAATGCAAAAGGTGAGGTTCTGTTACGGTCACCGGCATGCTTTGGAAGATGCGGTAATACCGGAGTTCCCAAACCAAGTAAGCCACCTTTTTTAGAGCTTGTAGCAACACCTGTTTGTAGCTGGTTGAAAACATCTTCAAGCTGATCGCCCAGGAAGATTGAGATAATTGCAGGAGGTGCTTCATTAGCACCCAAGCGGTGGTCATTCCCGGCAGACGCAATAGCTGCACGAAGCAAATCCTGATATCCATATACAGCATTTATTACTGCCGTACAGAAAAACAAGAAAATCATGTTGCTATGCGGATCATCGCCCGGATCCATAAGGTTCATACCGTCGGATGTAGCAATAGACCAGTTGGTGTGCTTTCCACTACCATTAAGACCGGCAAATGGCTTCTCATGCTTTAAGCAAATCAAATCGTATTTCTTAGCTACGCTATCCAAAACGATCATTACAACCTGCTGATGGTCAGCCGCTACGTTACAGGATTCAAATATAGGGGCAATCTCATACTGACCCGGTGCAACCTCGTTGTGACGAGTCTTTACCGGAACACCAAGGCGATACAATTCTTTTTCGGCTTCGAGCATGAAAGAAAGAACTCTGTCATTAATTGAACCAAAATAATGATCATCCAACTCTTGTCCGCGTGGAGGAATGGCACCAAATAATGTACGACCTGACATCATTAAATCCGGGCGGTTGTAGTAGAATTCTTTATCAATTAAAAAATATTCCTGCTCAGCGCCAACGGTTGATGTTATTCTTTTTGCGTCGATACCAAAAAGCTTAAGAGCACGAAGCCCCTGCTTGTTCAATGCTTCAACAGAACGCAATAAAGGTGTTTTAAAATCAAGAGCTTCACCCATCCAGGAAGCAAAAGCTGTTGGAATACAGAGCGTAGAGCCATTTTCATTTTCCATGATAAAAGCAGGAGATGTAGGATCCCATGCAGTATACCCTCTTGCTTCGAACGTTGGTCTTAAGCCACCACTCGGGAAGCTGGAAGCATCGGGCTCACCCTGTATAAGCTCTTTGCCGGAAAACTGTGCAATTGCACCGCCACCTTGATTTGGTGTGATAAAACTATCGTGCTTTTCGGCTGTAAAACCGGTTAAAGGCTGAAACCAGTGTGTGTAGTGAGTGGCGCCCCGCTCGGTAGCCCAATTTTTCATAACAACGGCAACAGCATCGGCTACGTCGGAATTTAGTGGCGCATTATCTACAATGGTTTTCTTTAGTTCTTTCCAGATTTGTTTTGGCAAACGATCTTTTAGTTCGTTCATATGGAGCGTGTTTTCTCCAAAGATTTTCAAAATATCGAACGGTCGCCCGTTGCCGGATCCATTAGCAACCGTTTTTGTAGCTGCTATGGTATCAAATCGTTTAATTGCGGTACTCATTTTATAATAAAAGTTAGATTTTTAGTTAAACATAAAAATTAATGCATAAAAAATAAGGCAATTATACAACTTTGCATAATAAATTTTAGTGGTTAAAAAAATTAGGGTTAATAAATAAGGGTTTGGATCAAATAAAGATCTATTTTTCGAACTTTTGATCCAGTCTTTTTTGATTTTTGGAATACCAGGCTAAATTATTTAGGTTGTCTGCCATTTTTGCCCTATCAATTTTTAATTGATAAAATCACATTTATATAACCCGGAATATTCACCGCTGCAAACTATCTACTTTTCATGCCGATAGATTGAATCTAAATGTCTAAAACTTTGTTCTACATCACAATTAAAAATCGAAAGAATTCGGGGTAAATAATTCCTAAATTCACCCATCAATCAAAACAAAAAATAAACAAGCATTTGCAATCCAACGCGTTAAAAAACTGGATAGAAGCTACCAGACCAAAAACACTGGCAGCAGCTTTGGTTCCGGTACTAGTAGGAGGTGCCTTAGCCTTCGACCATAATACTTTGCTTATTCTCCCTACATTTGTGGCATTGGTGTGTGCTATCCTTATTCAAATTGGGACAAACTTTGCCAACGACTACTACGATTTTGTGAAAGGGTCGGATACGGAGGACCGAGTCGGCTTTAAAAGAGCTTCGGCAAATGGATTGATTCATCCCGAAACCATGAAAAAAGCCGCATTTGGTACCATGTTGCTCGCCTTCTTATTAGGTATGTATTTGGTTTGGCACGGGGGGTGGGTCATTCTTTTAATTGGTGTGCTTTCCATTTTATTCGGGATTGCTTACACAGGCGGACCTCTTCCGTTAGCTTATAATGGTCTTGGCGACGTTTTTGTGTTTATTTTCTTCGGCTTGATTGCTGTTATGGGTACATATTATATCAACAGTTTTGAGTGGAGCATGCAGGCTTTTTGGGCATCCCTCGCAGTTGGTGCGCTTTGTACCAACATCTTGGTGGTTAACAACCTTCGGGATGTGGAAAGCGATAAAAGGTCAAATAAAAAAACATTGGGAGTGATTTTTGGAGAAACTTTTCTAAAGTTGGAATACACCGCTCTTATGTTGTTGGCATACGCCATTCCTCCTCACTTTTTGGTACAAGAAGGATACGGCTTGGTAGTCCTTCTTCCATTATTATTACTGCCATTAGCACTTAAGCTTACACGCGGTATTTGGACGATAAACGATAAAACCAAACTAAACAAAGTGCTTGAAAAAACTGCCCAATTCATGGTTTTATTCGGAGTACTATTTTCAATCGGTTTAATTTTAGGTTGATATGGAACTACATATATATGAATACGCCTTGCCTTTAAAAGTGCCCTTCAAAATATCGGGTATGGAAGTCAAGAAACGGGTTGGATTGATATTCGAATTTATTGATGATACCGGAGTTTACTATTCCGAAGCGGCACCACTTCAGGGGTTTTCGGATGAAACACTCAAAGAGTTAAAAAGCTTTTTAAATGGTCGACTTTATCTCAAGAAAAAAATCAGGCAAAGCACTATTTGTTGTATGGATGATGATTTGCCCCCATCTCTGAGATTCGCTATCTCATCGCTTTGGTTTCAGCATCAGGCTAGAAAAAGCGACAAAAGTATGGCTACCTATTTTGATGCAAACCATGCAAAGCAAGTTCGTATTAATGCCGCTATGGGGCTTGGCTCTCCTGATGAAATCCTACCGAGAGTGGAAAAAATTGTGGATGAAGGCTACGACACACTCAAACTTAAAGTAGGTAAAAGCCAACCTCTTGAAATTGAGGTTGTAGAGGAAATAAGAACGCGATTCCCTAATTTAAAAATACGCCTCGATGCAAATCAGGCATGGACTCCCCAACAAGCGCTAGAAAACCTAACGGAATTTGAACCTTACGATATTGAATATTGCGAGCAACCGGTTTCTAAGGATAGTATTGAAGGGTTGGCATGGCTCAAACAAAAGACTCACGTAAAAATTGCGGCAGATGAATCGGTGCGCACCTATGAAGATGCTCAAACACTCATCAAATATAAACTCGTAGATTTGATGATACTTAAACCGATGTTTATCGGCTCGGTTGAAGCATTCCAGAGTATTTGCAAAGCAGCGCGATTATCGGGCATGGATGTAGTTGTTACAACCGCCCTGGAGTCCGGAATTGGCAGACGTATAGTGGCTTCCCTTGCTTCTACCATTCTTTACTCTCCGTACGCACATGGCTTATCGACCGGACAATTTTTTACGGATGATATTTTACCTGATGATAACCGCATTTCAAAAGGAGTGTATGATACAACGGGATTAGAGAAAGATTTCGCGACTTTAGATAAAAACAAACTCACTCATATTTTGACATTGTAGCGCTATTGAAGAACGATATACCGTTTATATCAAGCCCGATAAAAGACTATTATCAAGGTGATATTGTTCGTTTAGGGTTATATCTACAGCATCAGTACCGAAATTTCGTTGATACCCAGCGCCCGTTTTTGATTCCATCTTACGCTAGATTAGCTCCATTATTCATTGCATCCTGTTGGAAATTCGGAATCCCGTTTTGGATAGTTCCTGATGATTGGGAACGTGTCATACCGGGCGAGATTATTAAAAAAATAAATCCTGCCGGTACGTTTTCAGATGAAATATTAGACTCGGCTTTGAAGGATTCAGCCATCTCAAAAGTCTCATTTCCATCAATTCCACCGGAAGCTATTTTTGGCTATTTTTTAACATCGGGTACCACGGGCATGCCAAAAGTTGTCGCATTAAAACGACGACAAATGGAAGCTGCAGCAACCGCATCAGCCCTCAATTTTAAACCTCAGGAAAACGAACAATGGTTGCTTTGCCTGCCTTTGAATCATGTTGGAGGCGTATCGGTAGTTCTTCGTTCGTTGATATACGGCTCCCGCTTATTTGATGCACGGCTTGCGACAACCGACGAGCTCTGCTCTTATCTATCTACTCCAAGTAGTATTTCATTTACATCTATGGTGCCTACACAGTTAAATGCCATGCTCAATGCTGAACCCGGTTTGAAGGTTCACGAATCTTTTAAAGCCATTTTACTTGGCGGTGGTCCGGCCGATTCATCTTTGATTGAAAAAGCCCGAAGTAACAGGATTCCGGTTTTGAGGAGTTATGGAATGAGTGAAACGTGTGCTCAATTATTTGCAATGCCACTAAGCTCCGTATTTAATGAACCGGCAGAATCGAGCGGGTTGATTTTAATTGGTAATAAGGTCGAAATTCGCAATCCGGACAGTGATGGCATTGGCGAATTATGGGTGAAAGGCCCTCAGGTTATCGATTCTTACTTCTTTAACGAGAATGAGAGTATCGTATTTGATGATTCGGGCTGGTTCCTCACCGGAGATTTTGCACGCTTGGATGATTCAAATCGTATTTTCATAGAAATGCGAAGGGAAGATCGAATCGTAACCGGAGGTGAAAACGTGAATCCCGCCGAGGTGGAGCAGGCAATCCAATCCTATTTTGGAATTGACGAAGCCGTTGTAATCGGCCTACCGGATAATCACTGGGGACAAATAGTAGTAGCGGTTGTTACCGACGATTCCGTAACCCTCTCCAAAATATCGGAGCGTTTAAAGCCACATTTGGAATCATATAAAATTCCAAAGAAAATCGTGACCGTTTCTACAATTCCAAGAAATGAAATGGGCAAGGTAATGCGAAAAGAATTACTCTCGATGATAGGGTGGTAGTGAGTGTTTCGTATGTCTACCTCAGTTCGATTATAATCACCTCTATTTTTTAACATAGGGGTCACTGAGTAAACCACGGAGTTACGCCTTACGACAAGGCATTTAACCCGAATTATTCACGAAAGCATGAAATTTAAATCTTATACTATTAAAAATATTGTATATAGAAAAATACCACACTCACTCAAATTTGGGTGTGGTTAGGATGCTGCACTCCGAGCGAAGCGATTCCCACGAAGTGAAATCTATGCTAGCTGCGTTGAAGGTGGAAAAGTCATGCTCAGGGTACTCAGGTCCCTTCGCTGATTTTCCACCTTTGCCTTGCTACCAAGAAAATATCTTGGTTAATAATCCGGGTTAATTGTAAGGATAGGTCGAAACCAACCCAAAAAAAACTTTCAATACTCTACTCGTATCTCAAACTTTCAATCGGGTCTAATCGAGCAGCTTTAAATGCCGGATAGACTCCGAATACAACACCAACAATTGTCATTAAAACTACACCACCTATGGCTGCACCCCAGGGGAATACCAGAGATGTTTCCATATAAATGGCTGCCATATTACCGAGGGCTACGCCGGCCAAAAGTCCTATAAACCCACCAATCTGACAGATGGCGATACATTCCAGTAAAAACTGAGAAACGATAGATTTTCGGGTTGCACCAATGGCTTTTCGAATTCCAATTTCTTTTGTTCGCTCTGTTACCGAAACGAGCATGATATTCATCACCCCAATCCCCGCGCCGAGAAGCACAATGCCACCTATCACAAAGCCTACTAAATAAAGTGTTCCGGTAAACATATCAAATGCACCACTAAGAGATTCGTTTGTGGTGATTTCAAAATCATTGGGTGCTCCGGGGTCAACTCTGCGTATTGTTCTTAGAAAACCCGTAACCTGATCAATGGTTGCTTCAATGTTTTCCAGACCGCCGGCTCTCATCTGTATTCCAATATTTAAATTTCTGCCGTAAATACCGGCAAGGTGGGTATAGGGTATTATCACAAACCGATCTAAAGTACTGCCAAAAACAGTTCCCTTTTCTTCGGTCACGCCAATTACGGTATACGGACGCCCTTCAATCCTGATAACTTTTCCGATTGGGTCTTCAATAGGAAAGAGGGTTTCTGCAACTTCAGATCCAAGAATGGCAACCATACGTGCATTTTCGACATCCTCGGGCAAAAAGTTTCTGCCGATTTCAATATCATAGGCGTTATTACCAAGATAAAACTCGTTCCCACCCCTGATAGTAACATTCGGATCGGTTTCGTTCTCCCCGTAACTAACTCTAAGCGTGCGATAGGAACGATCCGGAGTAATTTCTCTCGCTGAACCCGCCATTAGTGATAATCGCTCCATTTGCTCAATGGTAATATCCGGTCTGTTGCGGTAAGCATCCCAATCCATTGGACCCATTGATATTTGAGGGAATTTGGTAACGGTAATAACATCCCCCCCCATTAAACTCATGGTGTCTTTAAAAAAGGTATCGAGGACTAAAACGGCTGTGTTGGCACTAATGATCGCAAAAACTCCAACCGAAATGGCTAATAATGTGAGAGATGACCGTAGCTTATTTGCCCGGATTGCATCAAATGCTTGTTTGAAAACTTCAAATATCAACATATTACTCGTACCTCAATGATTCAATTGGAGTAGATTTTGCGGCCCGGCTTGATGGTAAATATCCAAACAAAATTCCCACAAACGTACATAGTAACAGTGCGTTTACAACAGTTCCCCAATCCATATAGGCTACAAAAAACTGGTTGATGATCTCGGTAATACCAACCGACAGAAGTACTCCAATTACTCCTCCAAACAAACAGATTACCGTTGCTTCAATCAAAAATTGAAGTAGAATTTCCCATGATTTAGCTCCTACAGCTTTTCTAATTCCAATTTCCCGGGTTCGCTCTTTTACCGACACAAACATGATGTTCATAACACCAATTCCGCCAACAAAAAGTGCCAAACCGGTTAGGAATATTCCAATTCCGTATATAATCATTTTCATACTGTTGAACTCGGCTTCAAAAAGAGCCGTTTGATTTATTGCAAAATCGTCGTCATCCAAAGGGTCTAACTGGCGAATTTGCCGCATGGCACCTATCACCTCATACTCGCCTTCTATCATTGCCTCGTCTGTTGGAAACTGAACTGCCAGTCGTATACCCCACCTAAGCGAAAAAATACTGCCGAAAGCATTTAGGGGAATTATAACCTGATTGTCAAAATCTTCCACCCCCAAAAAATTACCCTGACTTTCTAAAATTCCAATTACTGAAAATCGCTGTCCTGCAATACGAACTTCTTTACCCAGAGCATCTTCATTTGGGAATAACCGATCTTTAACCGTAGCTCCCAAAACCACAACCTTAGCAGCTCTTTGATCATCTTCATCCGTAAAAAATCTACCGTCTTCAATGTTTATGGTTGAAGTTTCAAAAAAACTGGCTGTGCCTCCTGCAATAGTTACACCATCAAGCTGCCGTTCACCCCTTCTAACCCTTGCATTCCTAAAAGCTTCGGCTGAAACCGCCGATGCCGATGGAACCAACCGTCTTAAGTCGTCTGCATAGGATACCTGCATCTCTCTTCTGTTTCGGTAATCCCACCAGCGATATTCCCCGCTAAATCCCCATGGCCATTTTTCAACGAAAACAACATTCCGTCCAAGCATTTCCATAGAACTGTCGAATGCTCGGTCTACACCGTCGGTCATGGTGTTCATAGAAGTAACAGAAACGATGCCAATTACAATACAGGTAGTTGTGAGTACAGCACGCATTTTGTTTGCCCATAAGGCCGTAAACGCAATTTTAAATCCTTCGGTAATGCTTAGTAGAAGTCGGTTCATTGGGGCGGTTACTTAAATCGTCAATGGATTAGTCTCTGCGGTTTGTTACACGAATGGCATCACCATCATTTAGTTCGCGGGAAAGAATTCTAAAACTTCCGGTAACAATTTCCTGATCGGCATCCAGACCGGACATAATTTGAATGTGAGAGTTATCACTAATTCCGGTTTGCACTTCTACTCTTTTAGCGGTTCCGTTATCATTTACAAACACAACACGTCTGAAATCTTCGTTAGATGCTCTGCCATTTCTGGGTTTTTGGCTTTCGGTTTCAAGGGTATCAGGGCGTACATCTCTGCTAAAATCTCGTACGGTAACCGACTGTATGGGAACTGCAACAACATCAATAACGGTGTTAGCCTGTATATCTACCGTTCCGGACATTCCCGGTCTGAAATTTGGAACAAAATCCGGACGTTCAACTTCAGAAAGTGAAGCAAGCATCATTGTATTGCCGGAATCTGATTGATTATGGGGTGATGTAACACGAACTTTAACCTGATAGTTGGTTACCTGTTCGGCCGAACCGCCGCCTGTTACATTGGCAGAGTTTGCAATTTCGGTAACTTCCCCCTCAAACATACGATTCGGATAAGCATCAACCTGTATTTCGGCTAAATCCCCAACGGTTACATTCACGATATCATTTTCGTTAACATCAACAACCAACTCCATTTGTTCAAGACGTGCTATGCGCATCATTTCTGTTCCTGCTGTTTGCGCCTGGCCCAAAACACGTTCTCCACGCTCAACTGCAAGTCTGCTTATTGTACCATCCTTGGGTGAGCGAATAACGGTTTGTTGAAGTTCCTCTTCTGCACGACGAAGCTGCGCTCTGGCACTTTCAATCTGAAATTCTGCAGCTCGGAAATTTGCTTGCTGAGATAAATAGTTATTTTCTGATTGCTTGAAAGCTAATTCCGAAATTAGCTCACGCTCAAATAATTGCTTGTTTTGCAGGAATTCAATTTCGGCTTGAAGCATACCGGCACGGGCTTGTTCCATACGGGCTTGTTGGGTTAAAAGAGCAGCCTGAAGGTTATCAATCTGAGCCTGATAAATGTCCGGCTTGATGCGAAGAAGTAAGTCGCCTTCTCTAACAAAATCACCCTCTTTAACATTAAGCTCGATAATTTCGCCCGAAACATCAGGTCTGATGATTACTTCGACTTCGGGTTGGATTCTTCCGGATGCAGAAACGACTTGGGTTATGGTTCTGATTTCCGATTTCCCGGTTTCGACAGCAGTGGATGTTTCGTGCTCACCAATTAAGCCGAGTGCATTTGCAACAACAAATACTACAAACAGCAGAGCCACAAGGCCAAGGGAATACTTTAAGAACTTTCTGGATTTTTTTTGCTTGGGTTTCATCTTGATAACGTTTTCTGATACTTGGATTTACTGAAGGCTTATTGCGAAAACTATTCGCTTGAAATCGGCTTTTACGTTCAACCCGTATTGTAGTTACAATAAAAATCTTACGACCTAACCCAATGGACTACCTAATTGGCTGTATCTATTTAATTTATTGGATGAAATATTTGTTAATTAAAAGCAAATTTTGCCCGTTCCGACCATTTTTTATTAACCCACAGGGATAGTAAAATTATCAAACCTCCAATTAAAAGACGAACCAAATCGGCCTCACGGTTCCATATCAAAATATTAACCAATAAACCAGCAGGAATGAGGGCGTTATTCATGATAGCAAGAGTGCCGGCATCAACCAGAGTGCCACCTTTGTTCCACAGATAAAGACCTGCACCGGAGGCAGCCAGTCCTAGCCATAGCAAGACTGACCATTGAACGGGGGTTTGAGGCAACATCTCGGTGTTTCCAAAAATCAAAAAGCTCGGGATGGTTATTAATAATCCCCCCAAAAAGAAATATCCGAAAAATCGGTATTGAGGATATTCATTTGGATACCACTTAACAAGATTTTTGTACCAAACCTGGCCAAGAGCAAAACAGAAGTTGGCTATTTGTATCAATAAAAGGCCTGTTAGGTATCCGCTGGTAATGCCATCATAACGGATTATGCCGGCACCAAACACAGCCAATAAAGCAGCCATGAGAGCTACGGGTGAGAACCGTTTATTCATACCATCGTCCAGTAAGGCTACGAAAATGGGCGTGGTAACTGTAAAGAGTAACACCTCGGGTACGGTTAAATAAGCAAACGAACGGTAAAGGCAGAGATAGGTAACTCCAATTTGAAATACTCCGACTCCAACAATCCCAATTGATAATTCTTTCTGAATTCCTTTGATTTGGGTGATAGGTAAAAAAATAAGTCCGGCAAGGATAACACGGGTAAGTACGGCAAAATCGGCATCTACACTGCCTGCCAGATACACATCAATTAAACTAAAAGAGAAAGCCCAAAGGACTGTAACAAAAATCAAATATTTCATAGAAAATCAGCTGCCGGGTAACTTGGAACAATTTTCGTCCAAATTACCCATTTTGTCTGATATCCAACGAATGCATTTGTGAAAAACATCAACCGGTTCCAAAAACTGCATAGGGCAGCTTCCGGTTATTACCGTTATCCCGGCTTCGCGGGCTTTTGCAACAGCCGCAGCAGAAACACTGGTGGAATCTTTCATCAAAGAAGCACCTTTATTTGCACAGAAACCAAGCATATTGTGCATCCACAGAAATGGGATGCCGGATTGAATACACTCCTCGGTTACAGCTTCGGTAACTCCCGGTGATGTAAACAAAAAGGCCGCATCGGGTTTATCGGGAATGGAATCGATTGTTGAAAAGGCTTGAAATCCTTTAAATTCGGTAAGGGTTGGATGCAGCAAGGTAACATTGTATCCAGATTCGGCAAATTTTTTAGCAATGGAAATTGCCGGCGTACTTTTTTTAGATGAAACACCGGCGATAAGAATTTTCTTTTGGGCAAGAAAATCGGAAATTGATTTTGGAGTTTCCATACACGTTAATTTAGAGTGTAAGAAAATGTACCAAAAAATTAGATTAACGGGAATGGTATAATTTTTGATTGAGGTTTTGGGTGTGTTGTTTTGAGGGTGGGTGGTAGACGATAGACTGAATTTTCACCACAGAGACCCGGAGACACAGAGATTAGATTGATTCAATAAAAAACAATAGGGGCAAGTGGTAACCTGCCCCTATCTTTTTTAAATTAAATTGGGTTTAAGCTAAATAATTAGAACTAATTTTTAGCCGGCGGCGGCTGCATCGTATAAACGTGCAACTTCGTCCCAGTTTATCACATTGAAAAATGCTTCTGTATAGGCAGCCCTACGGTTTTGATAGCGCAGATAGTATGCATGTTCCCAAACATCTACCATAAGAATTGGACTTGCCACCCACATGGTGAGGTCAGATTGACGCTCGGCCTGGTGTATCACAAGATTTCCGGAATTGGGTTCGAACGACATAATACCCCATCCGCTACCTTCAACTGCGTTAGATGCTGCCATAAAATGACGTTTGAATCCATCAAAACTGCCAAATGAGCGGTTGATAGCATTTCGCAAACCGGAATCGGTTGGTTCTCCACCACCATTCGGACTCATCACTTTCCAGAAAAGTGCATGCAGGAAGTGTCCACCGCCGTGAAAAGTAGATTCACGGCTCCAATGCTTTACGGTCGAAAAATCGTCGGTTTCACGAGCTTCAGCGAGTTTTTCGAGAGCTGTGTTCAATCCATTCACATAAGCTTGATGATGACGACTGTGGTGCAACTCCATTGTTTGCGCATCAATATAAGGTTCAAGGGCATCATACGAGTAATCTAATTCCGGTAATATATATTTACCGGTAGAGGCATCAAATGTATCCGCTGCAATAGCACTTGCTGATTTAGGTACGGTTAGACCGGCCGCCCCAAGAAAAGCAGCACCTGCCAAAGATTTCTTCAAAAATTCACGACGATTCATAATTAATAGTAGTTAGTTAGAATTTTAGTCTTATAAGTATAATACAGAATGTTAGTTAATTGGTTCCCAAGGGTATGAAAGAATCATTGATAATAGAGGTTAAAACAATTAAAAATATTTTTAACGGAATGAGACAATTAACTATTATGTTCCCGATATATCAATTATATTTTTAGAAAAGCGCTTTTAATGAAGAGAAAAAACACTTTGAAACTTGGATTAGCATGTGCCGGCGGCGGCATTGAGGGAGCAGTGTATGAAATTGGTGCTTTATGCGCTATTGAAGATGCCATTGAAGGTGTAGATTTTTGTGGTTTGCATGTGTATGTAGGTGTTAGTGCCGGTGCATTGGTTACATCCTGCCTGGCAAATGGAATTTCGGCCCGACAAATGAGCCTGGCAATTCTTTCGCATAAGTCGGATGTACACCCAATCACTCCATCTACTTTTTTTACCCCAGCTTATGGTGAATATTTAAAAAAAGTGCTTCGTTTTCCGGGGTTATTATCATCTTTGGCATGGAATTACATTTCGCGTCCGGGCGATAATAGTTTTGGTGGAACCGTATCGCGATTTACAGAACTTTTGCCCGTTGGTCTATTTGACAATTCTCCACTGCATGATTATCTGGAAAAAAACTTTGAAAAAGTAGGCGGAACCAACGACTTCAAAGAATTGAAATCAAAACTAAGAATCGTAGCAACCGATTTGAATTCCAGTAAAAGTGTGGTTTTTGGCGGGGAAGGGTA
>PXCK01000055.1 GCA_003566635.1 Balneolia bacterium
AACATTGAGTGCACTTGCCAGAACTTTGGTTAAGCCAACGCAAATAAGTACAATAAAGGTGATGAGCAGCAGTGAGAGAATGGCAAAGAAAATACTGTACTTTTTACTGTTGTACATGGTGCCCATCCACTGAGCCATAGTCAGAGCTTTTACCGTGGTACCGTGTTTGCGAAAACCTTTAGTAAGTACAGCCAGTGAAATGACCGCCGCTGTAGGTAAAGCGATAGCCATAGAAAGCACACCGCTGATTCCATAAAGGGCAACAAATCCCGGATTGATGATGAAAGTGGCCGCACTTGTTATAGATGCAGCCAGCGATAAGCCCACAGCGGTAGGAGAAAACAGTAAACTACCAAGAGCATAATCGTCTATATTCTTGGTTTTCTTAGCACCCCGAATTACAAAAAACAGGATGGCAACGGCATAAAGACCGATCAAAATCCACGTTGCAGTTACAAGTTGTTGGGATGCAAGTTCCATTTGTTACCACCTGAAAGCGTTACATGCAAAAGTTAAGCCACCACCTGAGCCCATAAAGACAATTATGTCGCCCCGGCTCAGCTCGTTATTTCTTACAGATTGATCAAAGGCCATTCCAATTGCAGCTGAACCTGTATATCCCAGCTCCGACATAATAGCCGGAGCGGTTTCTCTTGGTAGTCCTAAATTGTCCATAGTTTCCCAAATTTGGTTGATATTAATTTGGGTCATGAAGGCACGTTTGATATCGGCTACATCGAAGCCTCCTTGTTCAGCAACGGAGCGAATCATATCCGTCCACATAATCGGATTCAATTCCTTTGGAAATTTTTTTACGAATTGAAGCTTATGCCGTTTGGCGGCAAGGGCTTCGTCGGTAGGCGGTTCGGCTGCAGCACCACAATAAATTCCCATGTAATCGTTGTATTCACCTCGTGTGCGAAGGTCTGATGAAAGATGTCCGGATACTGAATCCGAAGTCGGCGTAAGAATAGCTGCCGAAGCTCCATCTGCGAAAAGGGTAGCCGTTTTTTTATCCTTAACATCCAGAAAGCGACTCATGGCATAGGCGCCAATCACGAGCGCATATTTGTATTTTGTGTCACCTTTTATAAAGTTGGTTGCTGTTTCCAGCGCTGTTACAAAACCTGCGCAAGCGGTATTGATGTCAAAAGTGGCAGCCTTGGTCATGTTCATTTTGTGTTGAACAACCGATGCGGTAGAAGGGGAGATAAAGTCAGGCGTATCGGTACTAATTATCATCAAATCGATGTCTTCCGGTTTAAGACCCGCCATATCCAACGCCTGAGAAGCAGCCTCCACGCATAAATCGCTCGTGGTTTGGTCTTCGGTCATCCAGCGGCGATTTTTGATAGTCAGATTTTCCTGCAACCATGTATCTACATCTTCACCCAACTGTTCGTTAAACCACGAATTAGGAACGATTACAGGCGGATTGTAACTACCGGTTGCTATGATTTTAGCGTTTCTCAAAGGGTTAAGCCTCCATCAACATTTAATACAGTTCCGGTAATAAAAGCGGCTTCGTCTGATGCCAGAAATACATAAGCATTGGCGATATCTTCGGTTTTACCCATGCGTCCCAGTGGTGTTTTGCCTGTTACCATCTCAATCACCTTCTCCGGCATTTTTTCTACCATCTCGGTAGCTATAAATCCGGGTGCAACGGCATTTACCCGAACACCTTTACGACCCAATTCACGTGCCCATGTTTTAGTCATTCCAATTACGCCGGCTTTGGTAGCAACATAATTGGTTTGCCCAAAATTACCGTTGTGTGCCACAACCGAGCTTGCATTCAAAATAACGCCACTTCCTTGCTCGGCCATAATTGCTGCTGCCGCTTTAGTGCAGTTGAACACACCTGTAAGGTTGATGTCGATAACCTTTTGCCAGGTTTGTACATCCATTTTGAGGAGGGTGCTGTCCATAGTAATACCGGCATTGTTTACAAGCACATCCAGACGACCATATTTTTCTATGATTTCCTGAATCCCTTGTGAAACGGCATCGAAATCCGAAACATCCACTTTATTAAAAGCGCTTTCAGAACCTGACGAAGAAAAAGAATCGAGGGCGGCTTTCCCCGCATCCTCATTTATATCCCAAATAATAACTGTAGCACCTTCATTCAAAAAAGATTGTGCTGTTGTGCGACCAATTCCGGCTGCTCCGCCGGTTACCAATATTACTTTGTCCTTAAATTTCGCCATATCTAATATTTAGTTTGTTTGAAAAATTTCAAATGTTGTGATTAATAAAAAATATCGGTTGAAAAATCATAAGTCAGCCGGTGTAGATTTAACTTCATGCCACTCCGAAAGGAAATTTTCGTGATGGGTTTTCATCAACTCGTAAAAAGCCTCCATTTCTTGCATGCGATTAGTTAAATGCTCCATAGTTGACCCATTGCCATTCTGATTTAATGCCTGCATGGTCTTTTGAGCAATCAACTTGTTTTTTTGCATATTACGCGCATAATTGCGGAAGGCTTGTCCAAAAATGTCATCAGTTGCTTTATAAAAATCTTTGCGTTCACCCGGAATCCATGCCTTTTCGATTAAATTATGCTCTTTAAGTTTCCGGCAAATCTGGGAGATAGGACCTTTGCTCATTTGTAACTCCTCGGAGATATCATCCAGTGATAATGGCTCCGGTGATGCAATAAGTAAAGCTACAATCTTGCCCATAAGCGAGCTGTACCCGAGGTTGTGGTAAGCCTCGGCAAACATTTCGACCAACTCTTGTGTTACTTGCTTTTTCATACATGTAATGTATTTGAAATATTTCAAAAGTACAAAAAGAAAAATCTTTAATAAAATTTCTACATTTTATTAAAAAAAATTATATTTATGTGTTTATTAAAGATAAAATTATGGCTAAAATCAATTACTTATGAAAAATGTACTACTATTTTTAATTACGATATCTTTGTTTTTGGTGAGCGAATCAACGGCTCAAAAATTCGTATTTGGCGAAGATGTAGCCTCGAACCACGAACCTAATTGGGGAGCCCATACACCTTTTGGTTTTGGTAGTTGGACTTTAACCCAGGAGGGTTCCGGTACTAGAGGACATTTTATTGGAGATTCTTCTTTAGGTGGTGCTAATATTAATACCGATGGCAATTCATTTGGCATGTTTGCGCATGGTGATGCAAGTGCAACATCAGCTGCGACCCTCTTTTTCCCCAGAGTAATGCAAGTGGGAGATACCTTTACCTTTACCATAGCTATGAATTTTTTGGGAGGTAATAAAGGATTTGATTTAAGAAATGGTGGAGACGGAGTATTTAATTTTCAGGGTGGTAATGGTGCTGATGATTTTAGGGTAAATGGAGTATTGGTATTTGGCAGAGATGGACACGAGAACAATATTTTTACGTTTATTTTTACTCGGACAGCTGCCGGAATTGATTTTGAAATCCAAAGAAGTGGAGATGTTACAGGTGATTTGACAGGTTCATTTACCGCTATACCTAATAACATCCGTTTTTATAATAACGATTCAGGTTCGGCAACGGGAGATAATTTATATCTAAATAATTTTCGCTATGCAACAAATGATGAAACTAGATTGACTGGTATTGCAACCCGATTATACGAACCACATACTCTAAGTACTGATATTTCGGTTAACTCTTTTACAATTCAGGTAGGTGGTCAACTTGCTTTATCAGACAAAACCTTAACGGTAGAGAACGGAGCAAACTTTGTCAATAATTCCGGAGGTTTTGGAGCCGATACCGGAAAAGTCATTTTCCAAGGCAGTAATGTGATAAACGGATCTTTTTCTTTTAATAATGTAGATATAGAAGGTGGCGGTGCTAGTGGTGTTAATTTTGGAACCCAATCTCAGTTGAATGGACTTCTGACTCTTAAAGGTGGATCTTACGTTAATACAAATGCACCACAATATAACAATACCTCTACATTGGCTTATGATACAGGCGGAGGGTATACTGTCGGAGCCGAATGGCCCATTTTTGGTTCCGGAAACGACCCAAACAATGTAGTAACTATATCAAGCTCTATATCTTTTGGAGCTGCAACAGACGCCCGAAGAGCAGCAGGTGATATTGATTTAACAGGAGGAACTCTTACACTTTCGACTGAAGTTGGCGGTGATTTACGTGTAGGCGGAAGTTTGAATATTGTCTCAGGCTTAATTCCAAATTTTCGTGCAATATATTTTGATGGTGGTCAAAATTCTGTAATTAACCCCGCTAACACATTGTCTGAATTCTTTTTAATTGTTGAAAATGAGACACAGTTAACCTTATTCGATGGCAGAATTATTGCTCCGGTTGAATATACTATAGCTGTAAATTCAGATTTGATTATTCGTACACAAACAGGGGCTAACTTCCAGCCTGTAAATGTTGCTTCCTCTAGTGGCGAAATAACCTTTGAGTATCAATTAACAGGTGGAGCTGGTTGGAGAACCTTAACGA
>PXCK01000033.1 GCA_003566635.1 Balneolia bacterium
GTAGATTTACAATATACGACTAAAACGTCCCCAAGTCAATAGACGATTCGGTAATCTGTCTCATGGTAAGCTTAGTTTGCCTAGTCGGATTCCACTTTTGTTTCTTCGGGGAAATCCGGTGCCGGCCAGCCATTCATTTGCTAATATGGCAAAGAGAAGGGTTTCTCTAAAATCCGGATCAACGCCTAATTCACCGGTGGTTTTTACGGGATAATCGGATCTTTCTCTAAGAATCTCCATTAAATGTGCGTTCGATGCACCACCACCACACACGTAAATCGTTGTACGATCATCTAAATCCAATGCTTTAATGCTTGATACTATTGATTCAACGGTGATTGCACTAAAAGTTGCCATCATATCATGTTCTGAAATCGAGGGGTTTCTCTTTTTGATGAAATCAAGAGCATCATCCAATAGGTAATCTTCCGGTCCGCTACTGATGGTTTTGTGTTTGTATGATTTTAAATACAGTTTTGCAGATTCAATATCTTCATTTCCCTGAGAAGCAAAAGCCCCGTCTTTATCGTATCCGTGTGGGAGCTTTAGTTTTCTGGCGTATGTATCCATCAAGGTGTTTCCGGGTCCAAAATCTGCAAAAATTATTTCCGAAAAGTTGCATGATTTCGGTAATACAGTTCCATTAGAAATTCCGCCGATATTTAAAATGACTCGGCTTTCATCATCAGAGCGAAATAAAATATAGTCGGCAAAAGGGGATAAGGGAGCCCCTTCACCGCCTGCGGCAATTTCTTTCATCCTAAAATCACTAATGACCGGAATTCCGGTTTCTGAAGCGATAATATCTCCATCACCAAGTTGAAGCGTTCCGTGAAATTTTCCATCCGTATCGGGGGCATGAAAAATGGTTTGACCGTGAGAACCAATGATATCCGGCTTGGGAAACCCCGGAACCGATTTTAAAAAGGATTGTATTTGTGATGCATACCAAAAACCGAGTCGTGTATTAAGCTGTGAGATTGCTTTTAGGTCATTCTGTTGTTTGAAAGCTAACTTATTTAGCAACGCACGGATTTCTGTATCATAAGGTACCGTTGAGGTTTTAATGCATTCAAAAAAAGTGTTGGTACCACTTCCCGATATCTTGAAAAGCCCCATATCAAATCCGTCTAAACTCGTGCCGGACAAGCATCCCAGTATTACCCGACTTTCCTTTTCGGTTAATTCTTTGATATGATTTATAGGATGATTCATGTTTTGGCGGTACCTTTCAAAAACTTAATTTTTGATACGAATGACACAAGATAATCAAGAAAATCCGAATACCGTTACCCCAAAGGATATAGCACAAAAAATTGCCGTCCTAATTGGTGTTAGCGAGTTTGAAGTTAAAGAAGATCCCATGCGGGAAGTACTTTACATTGCCATAAAAAATGTGAACAAGCTAAACGATAAACAAATCAACCAAATTCAAGACATACTTGAAGATTTTGAATCAGATTTTGAGGAAATTATCTTAACGGAGTTGAGGTAGTTTCAACCTCAAGAATTAGTCCTTATGATAGGCAAAGGTAAGTTCTTTGCCATCGCTACCAATCTCAACTTTGCCGCCATTTTGTAACTTGCCAAACAGGATTTCATCAACTAGTTTATCCTTAATTTTTTCCTGAATCAGACGGTTCATAGGTCGGGCACCATAGGCAGCGCTAAAACCATGCTCACCTAACCATTCGGTTGCTTCGGGAGTAAGTTTTACAGATATTTTTCGCTCAGCCAATTGTACTTCAAGTTCCTTTATGAATTTGAATACAATTTTATGAATGGTTTGCTTACTAAGTTGATTAAACACAATAATCCCATCCAAACGATTTCTGAATTCTGGTGTGAAATGATTTTGGATGGCTTTTTGCGGGCTACCGACTTTTGGTGCATCACCATCACTAAATCCAATACCTGTGCTACTCATTTCGCGAGAGCCGAGGTTGGAAGTCATAATGAGGGTTACATTTCTAAAATCGGCTTTGCGTCCGGTGTTGTCGGTTAGGGATGCATGATCCATAACCTGTAGCAAAATATTATACAGATCGGGGTGTGCTTTTTCAATTTCATCTAACAATAACACGGCATTTGGATTCCGGCGAATTGATTCTGTGAGCAAGCCACCTTGTTCAAAACCAACATAACCGGCCGGTGCGCCAATTAAGCGGGAAACGGTATGCTTTTCCATGTATTCACTCATGTCAAAACGAATCAACTCAACTCCAAGTTGCTTAGCTAAAACCCGGCAAAGTTCTGTTTTACCAACACCCGTTGGACCACTAAATAAGAATGATCCGACCGGACGACTCTCATTCCCAAGTCCGGCACGATGTCGTTTTATGGCGGCTGAAACGGCATTTATGGCTTCTTTCTGACCATAAACTTTTTCAGACAGTTCCTTGTGCAGTGTTTGTAGCTGTCCTTTTTCTGTATTTGAAATGGTTTGTACCGGAATGCGGGCAATTTTTGCAATGAGCAGCTCAACATCACGTGGAGTTACCGTTTTCCGCTCGGGATCTTTTAAGGAAACAAACGCGCCTGCTTCATCTAAAATATCAACGGCTTTATCGGGAAGACGCCTGTCATTAAGATATTTACTGCTAAGCTTAACGATGGTTTCGAGAGTGGAAGGCAGGTATTTGATTCCGTGATAATTTTCAAAATTTTTGCGGATTCCCTCTAAAATTTTGATGGTTTCGTCTTCGGATGGTTCATGCACATCAATTTTTTGAAACCTCCGGGATAAAGCTCTGTCCCGTTCAAAAAAGTTTTTGAATTCTTCGTGAGTAGTTGCGCCTATGCACTTAATTGATCCATCGGCAAGCAAGGGTTTTAGCATATTTGCAGCATCCATTGTACTGTTGCCTGCTGCCCCGGCGCCAACTATGGTATGGATTTCATCAATGAATAAAATCACCCGTTCCTGTTTTTGCAATGCCTGGAGTACACCTTTCAAGCGAGCTTCAAAATCACCCCTAAAACGCGTGCCGGCGATAAGTCCGCCTAAGTCAAGGGTATAAACAGTGTAATCTTTAAGCCTTTCGGGTACATTGCCTGCAACAATACGTTGTGCTAACCCTTTGGTGATGGCAGTTTTCCCTACTCCCGGATCACCGACAAACATAGGATTATTTTTGAGTTTGCGGCATAAAATTTCGATACACCTCTCAACTTCGACATCACGCCCGATAATTGGTTCAAACTTGTTCTCGGTTGCTAATTGAGTCCAGTTTTCGGTGTATTGCTCAAGAACATTCGTCTTTTTAACACCGGAGGAATCATTAAGAGATGAAGAGGACTCTTGGGTTTTAGATGATTGAGTTTGGGAGTCATCAACAGAAAAATCGGCATCTTCCGGCTCAAAACCGGGTTTGGCTATACCATGAGAAATAAAGTTGAGGACATCAATTCGATTTACATTTTGTCGTTTGAGAAAAAAACAAGCATGGCTGTCTTCTTCTTCAAACAGCATAACAATAATATCTCCAACGGTAACTTCGGCTTTGTCGGCCGAGCGGGCGTGAACCAATGCTTTATGCAGAACGCGTTTAAAACTGACCGTGTGAACCGGATCATCGGCAGGGTCATCCAGTTTTTCAAGCTTTTTATAGTAATCGTTGATGTCGTTATTTAAGGAATCTAAATCGGCTCCCGCGCTTCGTAAAATCTTTGCCCCTTCGTTTTCTTTTAAAGAAGCTTGGAGCAAATGCTCGAGGCAAACAAATGCATGTTCATGCGTCTTGGCAATTAAAAAGGTATTTCGTAAAACTTCGTCAAGGGGTTTGCTAATCATGCTTCCTCCATGGTGCACTTTAAGGGGTATCCTGCTTGTTGGCTTAGGTCTTCTACCATAGCTACTTTTGTTTCGGCAATTTGTTTAGTGAAAATGCCACACGTACCTTTGCCTTTATGGTGTACGTCGCTTGTAATTTTAACGGCATCTTCTACACTTTTTTTGAAAATGGTAACCAGCACTTTCACAACAAAATCGAAGGTAGTATAATCATCGTTTATAAGCAGAACACGGTATAATGGCGGTTCTTCTACGCGATCTTGTGTTGCTGTTTCACCTGCGGTTTCTTCAAATGGTAGATTTATGGGATTGTTATCCGACATAGATTTATTGAATAGGTAGAATTTCAGGCATAATTTATTAAAATACTCGATTTTAGCACAAAATGATAGGTGTTGCAATTATTAGTTATGAGTTATGAGTTATGAGTTATGAATGGAGTTCTTTTAAGTAGCATAATTTCAAGCATTTAATAACTTCATAAGTGACAATAAAATGAACAGCTTTTAATTAATAAGTGATAAAAATACAATTGCATATAACTGATTTTATTAGTCTTAAAAGCTAATGGGCAAAAAATTCATAATCCATAACTCATAATTCATAATTCCCCAAAATAGCTTACCCAAAAATATTGATGATCATTCATAAAATCTTTCCCAACTACAGTGGTAAAACCAACCAACCTGAAATTAAGCGAACTTGAGTTTTTTTGAGTTTAGATCTTTTCGGTATATTCGAACTTAACGTGGGTTAAATAAGTGCAAGACTAATTTATGTGGACGTATAAGCGTTAATTTTTTATTAAATAAAGAAACATACGTTTCAAAATTAACAAAATTTGTTTATTGTATGTGATTAGTTAAGCAATTGTTTAGCCATTTATAAATTCATTAATAACACTCTTTTTAATTAGTTCGGTATTCAATCTGTTATGAATCAAATTGAGAAAGGTCCTTACGACGTTTTCAAGCTTGACGAGAAGCCACAAAACCCTTTTCTGAAATTTGCCTTTACGGTTTTTAAGAAACCATTGGAAGTTATTCTTGACTTTAAGGGGCTCAATAGTATTCGTAATCAGGCGATAGATAGGCTTGATGGGACAAAGGATTTTGCTCAGATTCTTTTAGATGTAATGAATATCAAACTCGAGTTAGATGAAAAAGCACTAGAGCGTATTCCAAAAGAAGGTAAAGTTGTAATTGTTGCCAACCATCCGTTTGGCGGAATTGAAGGTGTTATTTTAGGAGCCATCATACGCAAAGTTCGGCCGGATATCAAAATTATGGCAAATTATATGCTCGGGAAAATTCCCGAGCTTAGAGATTTATTTTATTTCGTTAATCCTTTTGAAACCAAAGAGGCTATCCGTGAAAACCTGAAGTCTATGAAGGAAACCATTGCGCACTTGAATAATAACGGTGCTTTCGGTGTATTTCCTGCAGGAACTGTTTCTCACCGTACCTGGTCAAAAAAAGATATTATCGATCCTGAATGGAGCAATAGTATTGCCAGAATTGTAAGAAAAACAGAAGCTCCTGTTCTTCCCATTTATTTTCATGGTACAAATGGACCAATTTTTCAAACGGCGGGGCTTATTCACCCAATGTTACGAACGGCTTTATTACCAAGACAATTCACCAACAAACAACAATCAACCATCCGTGTATGCATAGGGAAGTCAATTCCATATAACAAGCTCAAAGGATATGAATCAGATTCAGAACTTATTCGATATCTGAGACAACGTACTTATTTATTGCAGGGAATGGCTGTAGATTCGAAAAAGAATCAACCAATTCCGGTTAATACCGATAATTATGAGGAGATTATCGATCCTGTTTCTTCTGATTTGCTTAAAAAAGATGTAGATGGACTTGGCGAAAAACAATTGTTATTAAATAACAGTGAATATGATGTTTACTATGCTTCTTATAAGCAGATACCGAATATCATAAGGGAAATTGGCAGGTTGCGAGAGTACTCATTTAGAGCTACCGATGAAGGAACCGGCAAATCTATCGACGTTGATAAGTATGATGAATATTACATGCATATGTTTGTATGGCAACGAGATAAACAAGAGGTAGTAGGTGCTTATCGATTGGGGAAAACCGATGATATAATTAAAGAATTTGGGCAAAACGGCCTTTACACTACAACCCTGTTCAAAATGAAACCTGATTTCTTTAAGGAGATTAGTCCGGCATTGGAGATGGGGCGTTCTTTTGTACGCCCGGAATATCAGCGCTCATTTGCTCCACTTTTGTTATTATGGAAAGGTATCGGGCATTATGTTGTCAAATTTCCGAAGTATAAAATTTTGTTTGGTCCGGTAAGCATAAGTAATGACTATAAGAACTCTTCCAGAAACTTAATGGTTAAGTTTTTGACTTTGAATAATTTTCTCCCTGATTTGGCAAAGCAGGTTAAACCGAAAATGCCTTTCAAAGCCGATGATAAAAACGGTTGGAAACCGGAAGAAGCTGATGCAGAGCCTTTAATTGACATAGATGATGTTTCTGATGTAATATCATTTGTTGAATCGGATGCTAAAGGTGTGCCCATTCTCATTAAGCAATATTTGAAGTTGGGCGGTAAAATGTTAGGTTTTAACATTGACCCGGATTTTGCAGATGCTCTGGATGGATTAATTCTGGTTGACCTTACCAAAACAGACCCATCAATTTTGGTTCGATATATGGACAAGGAAGGGATGGCTAAATTTGTTGCTTATCACTCAAAAGAAAAGACTCAAGAGAACCATCCGGGTTAAACGAAAACAATCAGTTTAGCCTGAGTCTTCAGCCCAAATCAGAGATTCAGTCCGGGAATAAATGGTGATGTTAATGTCCCGGAGAGACCTACACTAAAGCCGTATTCTTCTCTTTGTAGTGGGATGCCTAAGAACCCTGCCATCGATCCGATAAATTGATTCAGTTCCTGAGTTTGAGGTCTAATTTGGATGGTAGTTCCATCTTGCCAGGTCGATAACGCAGGTTGAACAGAATCTATATTTAGGTTACCTGCTACACTTACCAATCCAAAACCTGTATCAACATCAAGTTTTTCAACACTGGCGATTTGGTCATGGATGCGAATATCAGTTTTAATGGAGGGTAAAAATATTCTGTCGGTTGGGACGCCAAGGGCATCTAAATTTCTGCCCAAAGACTGTTGATAAGTATCGGGCGGGGTGAGAACAACCGACTCCATTTGTGTAGTAATGTGCGAGTTGTTGGATGATACAAAAGCCGGTACGCTTGTTAATGCCGCAAAAGGTCCGTCAAAATTAAGTGAAAGTTTTTCAAACTCTAATTTAGCACCATCTTCTCCAACGGGTAAAAATTCATCAAGGAGGTTGATATCTGCCTTTAGGTTAGCCATTCGTCGTTGTGGTGTATTGAAGTTGGTGATAACACCGGAAATTGACGTATTAACGTTAGGCATTTGAATATCGAGGTAATCAACCTTGAGTTCATCAATTAGCTCGGTAAAAGTTAGTGATGTTTGAATACGATTAAACGTTGTTGTTTCGTCGTATGTAACCGTTTCAGATATGGGAATTGCTCTCGTTATGGTTAAATTGTTGAAGTCGCCTTTAATGACCTGCCCCATAGAAGGGGTTCTTCCTGCTTGGATTGATCGAATAAAATTATTGATATCACCATTAATATCTAAGAAAATGTGAGAGGCTCTCAAACCTTGAACGCCATCTTCAGCGAGGTATTCAAAATTATTAACACGAAACTGAGCTTCTGATATATCAACATTGCCATCTGTATTACGTGCTGACCTGATTATATCAGCCAGTTTTAGATTTAAAGAAAAAGAATCGGATGTAATGGTTGCGTTGTCTTCTTTATCAGTAAAACGAACATTTTTGACTGTAATGGTAGAGGAAAGCGTGTTGACGTTAGCCGACTCAAAATCAATATCAAAACGATTTGTTTGATCTTGCTGGAAAACATTACGTAATTCGGTTTCAACCAAATCAGAAGCGAACCTTGAGAGTAATAAATTTCCCACTAAAAGAAGGATAATTAGTACTGCAACTGCAATAAGGATTTTTTTTGCCATGATAATTGACTTATTGAATTAGTTCAAAAATTTCGTTTAATGGATATTGGTTCTCAGTGCTTTCTTTCATATTGCGTAATGTAAACATGGAAGTTTCAAGTTCTGTTTCACCAACAATGATACACCATTTTGCGTTTGATCTGTTAGCATCCTTTAACTGTGCTTTAATAGAACGACCTCCTAAATCCATCGTTGCAGACTTTCCTTGATGGCGTAGAAGACCGAGTGTTTTTACAGCCCATTCCTGTGCTTTAGCGCCTCTTGTTACAATATAAACGTCGGGGATTGATGTGACGGGCATTTCTATACCCAATGCATCACAAGCAATGAACAAACGTTCCATGCCCGAGGCAAAACCAACAGCCGGTGTTTTTGGACCACCGATTTCTTCAATTAGTAAATCATACCGTCCGCCACCGCCTAAAGCATCTTGCGACCCTAAATCAGTACTTGTCAATTCAAATGCAGTTCGGGTATAATAATCGAGTCCGCGAACCAATCTCGGATTTAAAGTGTAGTTGATGCCAAGGTTGTCAAGGTAATGTTTTACGGTATCGAAATGCGTACGGCATTCATCACTTAAAAAATCTGAAATTAAGGGAGCATATTCCAATAAAGGTTGATCTTCTTCCTCTTTTGAATCAAGAATTCGCATAGGATTCTTGTCAAACCTTGTTTTAGAAATTTCACTAAGCTCATCCAAATGTGGTCTAAAATAATCTTGTAGGGCATTTTTATAAGCCAATCGACAAGAAGGGTCCCCAACAGAGTTTAGCTGAAGTGTAGCATTTTTGATGCCAATTTTATCATAAACAGCCATCATAAATTGTATAATTTCAACATCAGCTGCAGGATTACTACTACCTAAAATTTCAGCTCCAAACTGATGAAACTGGCGCTGACGTCCTTTTTGGGGTCTTTCGGCTCTAAACATTGGACCGATATAAAACAGCTTTTGAATACCACCCCGTTGATCTAACCGGTGCTCAACAAAAGCACGTGCCACGGGTGCTGTGCACTCAGGTCGCAGAACATAGTTGTCATCACCCCGACTAAACGTAAACATTTCTTTCGAGACAATATCAGTTAGCTGACCCACACCACGTGCAATTAATTCAGTTTGTTCAAGAATGGGTGTCCTGATTTCATCAAAATGAAAAGATTTTGCCACATCTCTGATGACTGATTCCAGATATACCCACTTTTCGGACTCTCCGGGTAAAATATCAACCATGCCATGGTGTGTTGTAAACTGTTTTTTGGACATATAAAACTAAATAGTGGAAGTAAGGTTGAAAGACTATTAATCGTGCACTGAATTGAAATAGAAGTGATAAAATACAAAACTTTATACACAATCTTTTTCACTAATTAGAATATGGTAACAGCAATTGCTTTGTGATCAATTTTGTTTGTCAAATGCTTTAAGTTCAACAAAATCAAATTTTAAAGTCAGAATCATAAATCAAATAGTTAAGTGAGATTTTACAAAAAAATATTTGATAATGTAAGCGCTTTCATTATCTTTCATAAACAAACTGAATAAAGAAACATAGCTGATTTACTTGCCGGATGGAATCAAATACGTGTTAAGTCCAAGCTTAAGATAAATCGGATAAGATAACGACCCTTTTTTATACATGATTGCCTTGAACTACCGCTTACTAAAGTTCTTCTTTATTGCAGCAATTTTCCTTTTTGTACTAAAATCTTGTTCCAACAAAGAAAAACCTAACGAAGATATATTGGCGACTGTTGGTCAGTTTGAAATTTCTACCCAGCATTATTTAAATGAATTAAGAAGATTTTCTGAACGAGCAGGTCATGGATTGAACCTTGGCTCTGATGTGATGGAAGCCGTTTTGGATACGCGTGTAAACCGATATGCAGTTGTAGAATATGCAATGGATAAAGGATGGGATAGCGACGAAGATGGTCAATACACAAAAATGCTCGTTGAAAGACGTGTTTTAATGGAGGAGTTTGAGCGCAGATTTATCCATGACAATGTTCAATTAACGGAAGCCGATTTACGTGAAGTTTTTTACAGAGCAAATACAAGTGTTAGAGCTTCGCATTTATATGCACCATATCGCCATCAGGCAGACTCCCTCTTTGCATTGATTCAAGACGGGAAGCGCTTTGAAGATATCGCTAGTGATTTGTTCCAAAACCGAGATCTGGCAAATAGCGGTGGGGATTTAGGATACTTCACTTTAGATGATATGGACATAGCTTTCGAAGAAGCTGCATTCTCGATGGATGTTGGTGATATTTCGGCACCCGTAAAAACAAGTAGGGGCTACTCTATAATTAAGGTTACAGATATCGTAAATACGCCGGTTGTAACCGAAACTCAATTTGCTAATCGTAGAAGCGAAATTAGTATGATTGCCCGAGAGCAACAATACGAGCTGGCCACTCGGAGACACATGCAAAGTGTAATTGATAGTTTTGATTTCGATAGGGAAGCAATTCGTTTGATATGGGATGCCATTCAATCCAACCCTGATACATTTTTTGGTTTTAATCCCGAAATTGGTGTTACCGGCCTCTCGGTTGAAGGTCTGAACGGAACCGATATCGTTGCATCATATGATGGGACGGAAATCACCTTAAATAAACTATTGCAGGAATTCCAGCTAACACCGGCTGAGCAAAGAAGAAGAGCTAATGATTTTTGGGCATTTCAAAACCAGGTGCATGGAATCGCATACAGATCTTTTGCACTTGAGAGAGTGCACGACCATCCTGCTTTTAACGAAGAATATGTTCGCCGCTCTACAGAGGAAACATTTTATAATTACCTCCATCAAAGGTTTGATGAATATATTGCATCCATGGTAGAAGTTGATCGGGATGCAATGATCAGGGAGTTTGAGCAAAATACTGAGCACTATCAGGATCCTCTTCAATTAAATATGGCAGAAATAATTGTTACAACCGAGCAAAGAGCCGAAGAGGCATGGGATGCGCTACAAAAAGGAGAAGATTTTGTGTCGGTTTTAGGCAGGTTTTCAATTGATCCTTCAGCTAGGGAAACTAACGGAGAGCTTGGTTTTATTCCAATTGATCAATTTGGAATGATTGGTCCTTCAATCTCGAATATTCAACCGGGTGAGTATGCAGGCCCGTTTCAGGTTATGTCAAACCGCTTTATAATTCTTAAATGTCTGGATAGACGCGAATCGAGACCACTTTCTTTTGAAGAAGCCGAGGATATGGTCAAAGCGTATCTGCAACAGAAAGAAATAGACGAACTTAAAATAGAAAAAATCAAAGAAGCGCGTGAAAAGTTTAATGCAACTTTATTTACCGACAGGTTGCACGCACTTCCACAACAACAATAATATGTTATGAAGAAAGCTACAAAAACCCTTCTTTTAGCAATACTCTTTTTATTTGCTGTTGAAGCTGTTATGGCGCAAGCAGGTAGAATTACGGGGAATGTGATTGATGCCAATGACAGGCAACCGTTAATTGGGGTACAGGTCATTATTCAAGGAACCACACAGGGTACTACAACTGACTTTGACGGTAACTACCGGATATTAAATGTGCGTCCCGGTACGTACACATTAGAGTTCAGATATGTAGGGTACCAAACACAAGTAGTGGAAGATGTACTGGTTCGAACAGACCTCAATACCGAAATAAATATGGAAATGAGTGAAGCGGTAATTGAAGGTGAGGAAATTGTCGTTAGAGCCCAGCGAGATGTCGTAATCAGGGATTTAACAAGTTCAGAATCTCGGGTAAGTCGGGAAGATATTGAAAGATTGCCTGTTCAGGGTGTAACGGATATCGTTCAGTTACAAGCAGGGGTAACAGTTGGTCCGGGTGGAAGTATTCACATACGAGGTGGACGTGCAAGTGAGGTTGCCTATATTGTTGATGGTGTTCGCGTTACAGATAATTACGATGCCGGCCGTGGTTTGACAGTAGAAAATCAGGCTATTGAAGAACTTCAGGTAGTTTCGGGTACATTTAATGCAGAATATGGTCAGGCAACTTCAGGTATTGTAAATATCGCAACTCGTTCGGGTTCGAATACCTGGAGAGGAAATCTTAGTTTGTATGGTGGTGAGTATGGAACAAGTAGAAATAACTTATTTTTGGCATCACCCACAGAATTTGCACAGGTCGACCCTTTTCATCAATACAATTTTGAGACAAGTGTTTCAGGGCCGATAGTGAGAGATAAACTAACCTTCTTTGCAAGTGCACGTCGCTTTAGCAATAATGGATGGTTATATGGCTATAATGCTTTTTCACCACAGGGACCTATTGTTCCACGTCAGGACGATTCGGGTAATTTTATTTGGGAAAGAGGTTATAATGAGTTAGAACTGGTGAATGGCACTGCGATGAATAGGTTTGGTCATATTATTGATCCTAATAATCCTGATCCATGGATTACTATTGTAGAAAATGACGGTGATATTTTACGTTATCGGGACGAAGGCTTCCGTGATAGTAGCCTTGTTGCTATGAATCCATTCGACCGTATAAGTTTCCAAGGTAATTTACAGTGGAATGCTTCAAATCTGTTACGATTTAACCTTGTGGGTAATTATAGCCAGGAGTGGGGTAAAGGGTATAGCCATAGTAACAGATTGGTTGCAACAAATCGCCCTGAGTTTCAGAATGAAAATTATTTACTCAATTTTCGTACTACAATCACCCCTTCTTCTTCTACCTTTATGACGGCAAATATCGCTTACAGGTCCAACAGTTCTGAAAGCAATCTTTATGGAGACCCGTTTGATCGAAGGTATTTAAACTCTCAGCGAGCGGCAGATTTTCCCCAAGCATTTCAAGGTGCAAACGGTAGGTTTAACCGATACGGCACAAGTAATGGTTTTTTTAATAGAAGAACCCAAACTTTAATTGGTAAGTTTGAAATATCCAGCCAGGTAAATGATCAACACTTTATAAAATCAGGTATTGAAATCCAGGCAGACTTTCTCAATTTTAGAAATTTTGGACTTGTTCCTTTAGTGGATGGGGGTGAAGTCGTGCTTCCGGATGATTTACCACTTGACCTGCGCGAAGGCCCTCTTGCACTTGAGTTAGGTGTGCCTGTAGAAAATACAGTAGGTCATGAGGTATGGAGCAGAAACCCTGTTACAATTAGTGCATTTATTCAGGATAGAATTGAATATGAAAACCTCATAATAAATGCCGGTTTACGTTTTGATTATTTTCAGCCCAATGGAAGAATACCCGCTTCTGACCGACCTGATTTAACTTCCAGATATGATTCAAGAGATTCGAGTTTTTGGAAAGAGGCATCAGCTAAATATCAGTTAAGTCCGCGCTTAGGTATTGCTTATCCTATTTCTAGTACAGGTGTTATTCACTTTAGTTATGGGTATTTCTTCCAAATTCCTGAGTACTCCCGCTTGTATAATGGAGATAAGTTAATCCTTCAAAGTATTTCCGGTGTACAGGGTATTTTCGGTAACCCGGATTTGAAGCCCGAGCAAAGTGTGAAATACGAGTTAGGTCTTCAGCAGGAAATTTTTACCGGGACTGCATTAGATGTAACAATTTTCTATGAAGATAAAAGAGATTATGTGTCATCCGGTCCTATAAATCAAACGGCTGTATCGAGTGTACGTTACGGTACATGGATAAATCGTGATTATGCAAATATTCGTGGTATTACCGCTGCAATTAACCAACGTATTTCCAGAAGAGTGAGCTTTGGACTCGACTATACCTTCTCTATTGCAGAGGACTCAAACTCCGATCCGGGTGCTGAGTTTTTTGCAGCCCAGGCAAGGGGCGATACAAGTGGAACCAACCTTGCAAGATTCCTTACAAATGCAAACTGGGATAGAACACATGTGTTGAATTCTACCTTTTTCTATGCGCAGGAAACATGGGGTTTTAACATATTACAGCGTTTTAGCAGTGGTTTACCCTATACGCCATCTGCCGGCATTCCAAGAAGAGTTGGTATTACTTCAACCGGAGATGTAATTACAAACAGTTTGCGTATGCCTATCTTTTTCAATTTAGATTTAAATGTGTATAAAAACTTCAATCTGGGTGGCTATAAAGTAGGGGTGTTCTTCAATATATTTAACCTCTTAGACAGTAAAAACCCGGGTTCAGTATTTACGGACACGGGAAGTCCGGATCTGCCATTAAACCCGTTAGATGATGCAGACCCCGGTTTTTATGCTAATCCGAGTAGATTTGCAGAGCCTCGCAGAGTACAATTCGGAATTCAAATGTCCTTCTAATGATTTTAGTAAAAAAATATTCAATAAATATGCTGTACAGACTATTATTAACAGCCATCTTCGTATTTGCGGGGTCTTCAATTGCGGTCGTTGCTCAAAACAATACCGGGCACCAACCAAGTGATGAGCGTTCATCATTTGAAGACAGGCGTAAATCAATTCTCGATGCAAATACCTTACGTGCTTCCTATCACAACTTTGGTTTTGCAGGTAGAACTTCAGAATCCAACGTGGATGAACTCTATTTTGAGTATCCAAAAAACACGAACCGCAGGTACTTGTTTTTTGTATCCATCTTTACAGGTGCTGAGGTAATAAATAAGCAAAACCCTGCTGATACGTTGCAGATTGTGGTTTCACCAAACTATCGAACAAACCCTCAAACCGGAGAAAGTTGGGATAAAAATCCTATTACAGGTTATTTTAATCCCGATTCTGAAGAGCTTGCAAGAAGCGACAGGGGACCGGGCTCGGCTATGGGAAATACATGGCCTTCCGTTTGGCCCGATAAATTAGACGATCCTAATGATCCGGGTTGGCCAAATCAATGGAATGGTTTTTTTGGGAAAGATATCTTTAATGCCGACCAGGAGTTTTTCTATCGCTCCGGTGATGACTTGTACAGAAGGTTTTCTCAAAATGAAAGATGGTTACCTGACCCGGAAGATCCATCAAGAGGTGGATTAGGCTTGGTGATGGATTCCCGCATGTTGGCGTGGACGCAAAACTTAATTAGCAGCGTACACTTCAATATTTTTGAAATTCGTAATGATAGCCGTTTCGATTATGACAAAGTTTCTTTTATGCTTTGGACCGCTGACTGGGTCGGTACTCCTGAAAACGATTTCCCATTTTTCGATCAGGAACGGTCAATAGCATTTTATACCGATATTAGCCCAACCCAATCGCCACCGGAATTTGACGGCACCCCTATTGGTGTTGCCGCTATTCGGTTCCTTGAAACACCCGGAAACGATATTGATGGCATAGACAATGATGGCGATAGTGATTTCTACCTTGGTGGTGGAAGTTTATTTGAACAGGGTAATACCGATCTTTACCAACTTTTAACTGTAGATGGTGGTGGATTCTTTGATTCAAAGCAAACTTTATCTGAGCAGGTAGTACCAACCTTTACGGAGGAAAGTTTTCAGGGACGCCAGCTTTCACCCGGAGATCCAATTGTTTTAATGGATCAGGATGGAAACAGAATCTTGAAAAGATACCCACCATCACAGGCAGGTGATGTAGTTGTTACTACATTCGATGCCAGAGATACAGCTCGCGAAGTTTTACTTCCGGCCGGTGGTATGTTTGTGCGTGAAGATACCTTAAACGCACGTCACAGAAATTTGATTGACGACGATTTAGATGGTTTGATTGATGAAAATCAACCAAACCATCTAACATTAACAAGGTTTTTGCCGGGTACACCTCCAGGTGGTTTACCGTTAACCAGACCTGTAAGACATATAAACTATTTATGGTCAGGATATTATGATGGGTACCAGGGCTACCCGGGAATCGATCCTGTTGGGTGGGCACAAAATGATGACGGTGAATGGGTTGCAACCGATTCGATGGTGATTCAAAGAGGTATGATAGTACCTGACAGATGGGTTGAGCAACGAATGGCCAATGATTCTAATTTCGCCGAAATCATAAACGGATATCAGGAAGCTTTAAAAGATTTATATAGCAGACAGCCCTCAACACCAATATTTCCCGAGTCCTTTTTTGACCGGTTTTATTTGAATGAATTTACAGCCGCACCAATGATTGATGAATCAAGAGAAGATTTCTTTGATAATAATCAGGATTGGGCATTTCGTGATGACGTAGGTATTGATGGCGTTGAAGGTACAGGAGCAAGGGGGGAAGGTAGCGGTTTCCCAAGTTCAGGTGCATTCACAGCATTCCCGGGTGAGCCTAATATTGACAAAACGGATGTTCGAGAAACAGACGGTATTGGTATTACTTCGGCCACATCTGTGGGTGCTGGTGTACTAAGCCCTCAAAACACGCAAGATAGAGATATTTGGCGTCGCTATATGGTACCGGGTTTGTTCCCGGATGCACCCCCTGCGACTCAGGATACGGATCAGATGATTACATCAAGTTTCTTCCCGTTACGGGCCGGCTCTATCCAGCGTTTTGCTGTTGCGGTATCTGTAGCACAAACCGGAACAAATACAAACACGGCTGATGAAGAACTTGTGACACAGCAACTTGAAAATGCTTTCCGCGCTTTCGACGCAAACTATCAATTTGCCATTGCTCCACCTCCACCAAACCTTAGAGCGGTGCCGGGTAATGGTCATGTCACCCTTTATTGGGATGACGAAGCCGAGCAAGTATTTGACCGTTTCCTTGATCGTTTGGGAGAAAATCCAAGAAACTTTGAAGGATACCGTGTCTACAGATCAACAGATCCGGCGTTAGCTGATTCAAGAAGAATTACCGATGGTCGTGGGAATATCCAATTCTTAGAGCCTATTGCTCAGTTCGACTTAGATAACGGAATTCGTGGAAACCACCCGGTCGACATTAACGGTCTTGAGTTTTTCTTAGGCGATGACACCGGTTTGCAACGCCATTTTGTTGATACTGATGTGATTAATGGTCGTCAATATTATTACGTAGTAACAGCCTACAATAGTGGTGCCGTAACTGCAAATATTGCTCCTTCAGAATCACCTGTAAATATCAGTATTAATCCGGATGGTTCTCTAACGGCCGGTCAAAATGTTAAACTTGTAATACCTACAGGTCAATCTGCGGGCTATGTTGGTCCCGGTGAAATTACGGTAAATCAGGTAGCAGGTAATGCAACCGGTACAGTAATAGCTTCTGTATTGGATCCCAATGAACTGTTTGAACCAAATACAACCTACCGAATAGAATTTGAAGATGAAGAGGTTACAGCTGAGTCCGGTGAGGTGTTCAGAAGAACGGTAAGCTACGATGTTATTGATTCAACTAATGACAGAGTTATTTATACCGAAAGAGTTGATTTTAACGGTGAAGATGTACCTGTTTTTGAAGGTATCAAATTAATTTTAGTTAATGATACCTATACTCCTGCAACTCTTTCTTCAACAGGCGAGCGTATAAGTAATGCATCATTAAGAATGAAATCATGGCGTTCTGATGAAATAGCACATGTACCGGCAACCGTAACGGCTAAAAGAATAAACGGTTCTAGTGCAAGCTATGAAATTCAGTTTGTGCGTCCCGGTGAAAGAATGGCACGTACAGCCGAGATGGTACTTAATAGAGGCCAAATTACTCGACAGATTTCTTCCAGAGAAGTACCTTTCAGAATAGTTAATACTGATACAGGCGAGCCGGTAGACTTTGCATACGTTCCAAGTAATCACATACGTGAAACTGACCGTGGTGTAAGTGGTTTTGCAGCCATCTATAGCAGTGTTAATGGTCGCACGGATAGTGATATGATTTACATCAAAGAGCCAAACCCCACTACCGGAGAACTTGAAGTAGCATGGGAGCTTAAAATGGAGCCTTACGAAGATGGCGTGGTTTACAGAGCTAATCCGGGGGATCGTATTTTGTTATCTCAAAGCACCGAGTTTACCTCTGATGATGTGTTTGAGTTTACTATTGATGCCAGTCATTTTCCGTCAGAGGATACAGATTTAGCAAAATCTAAGCTCAAAGATATTCGGGTTGTCCCAAATCCATATATCGTAACACATCTTGCTGAGCCAAGACCTAGCGGTGCTGACCCTACAAGAATTAGAAATCTGCATTTTATCAATCTTCCGGCACAATGTACTATTCGCATATTTTCAGTATCGGGTAGGTTAATTCAAACATTAAATGTTAATAATTCCGTAGATAATGATCGCTTTATATGGGATATGCTAACCAAAGATAATTTGGAGCTTTCCTATGGTGTTTACATCTATCATGTAAGTGCACCTGGTATAGGCGAAACGACGGGTAAATTTGCGATCATTAAATAGGGGGTATGTACGAGATGAAAAAAGCAATGAACGTAATAAAA
>PXCK01000235.1 GCA_003566635.1 Balneolia bacterium
ATTGTTTCCGCCCAAAGTGTCAGCAATACTTCAGCCCGAACGGCAAATTTGACTGGAAAAAAATTTCATTTTTTTCTAGGTTATTAAGTTAATAGTTAACACACACGCCTCGTGGCGCACCGGATTCACGCAGAGTGAACACAGATTTTATTCTATTCTTAGGTTTGGATAAACATTCATATATCATCTGCAGTCCTCTGCTTAATCCCCATAAATGCGGGACAAGTTCTGCGATATAAATGATAAAGGAAAACGGTAGTAGTGATTGACCATATCTAATTACAAAAAAACTCAACTACGCTTTTCAATTCTATGTTTCGTATATTCTAATACCAAACATTGATTTTGAGGTATATGCTATGAATCTTTGCTTGGCGGCTCAAACCGCCCAAAAAGAAAACGATGTGTTAGTAGGAATATCAAACAAAACTAACAGAAATGTAGATTGTAAACCAATCAACCCAATAGCAGTCTATTCAGTCCAAACCTCAGGATTAAATTCACCCCATAAAGCAGCGCATATGTTTCAGGAGGAAACGATGCTATGAGATTAAAAAAAAGTGCTCTCCCGACCTGGTTTAAAACCACCGCAGGTCTAACCTTAGGAATAATCGGTTTTATCATCCCTTTACTTGTAACCTTCCCCGGTTTAAGTTTCGCCGGACATTTAGCCCTCGGAATTTTTCTGATGGCGGCAGTCTTTTGGATGTTGGAACCCATCCCCATTTATTCCACATCCATGCTGGTCATTTTTCTTCAAATTGTGCTCTTAAGCACACAAGGTCCGCTATTCAGTGAATCAACCCTGCCTGAAACCACTCCCAGGTCAGCCGGTGACCAACTCTGGGAGTTGCCCACAACTGCAATTGATGGTAATACCATTTACATCAAACAATCGGCAACAAACAGTGAAGCCTTAGAGGTTGAAGTTATTCGCGAAGGCGAAACCGTATTCGTTCGTTCGGAAGTTATCGATTCAAACACAGCCATCGTTGCTAACTCAAGACATAAACTCGTTGGCTATCAACCCGTATCATACACCCAATTTATCGGAACGTTGGCAAATCCAATCATCATCCTCTTCCTGGGTGGTTTCATGTTGGCTGCTGGGGCGGTAAAGTACAATCTTGATAAAAACCTTACGAATGTGTTGCTGAAGCCATTTGGTACAAAGCCCATGTTCATCGTTTTGGGATTAATGATTGTTACCGCCGTTCTATCTGCTTTTATGAGTAACACGGCCACTACCGCCATGATGATGACCGTTGCCATTCCCATTGCAATGCAGGTGAGCAAAGAAGACAAATTCCGCATCATGCTATGTTTGAGCATACCCATTGCAGCGAATATCGGGGGTATTGCCACACCTATCGGTACACCACCGAACGCCATTGTGATATCAGCCCTCAATCAACAAGGAATTGGAATTGCATTTGGTACCTGGATGGCATTAGCGGTTCCCTTGGTAATCATTTTGCTACTGTTGGCATGGGGCGTTATGCGAGTTCTCTATCCGCCAACAGCAACATCCTTTAAGCTTCAGTTAGAAAGCAAATTCGACAAATCCCTTCCTGCCATTTTGCTCTATTTTATTTTCGGTCTTACCGTTTTACTCTGGGTTACCGAGGCTCAACATGGAATACCAAGTGGCATGGTTGCCTTTTTGCCTATTGCAGGATTAACCGTTACAAGCGTTTTAGCCAAAGAAGACATCCGATCCCTGCCCTGGGAAGTTTTATGGCTTGTAGCCGGTGGTATTGCGCTCGGTATTTCTATGGAAAATACAGGTCTGGCTATATGGCTGGTATCAAACATTAACTGGGAGATGTTCCCTCAACTGTTGCTCTTACTTGTTTTCGGTTTTGTAGCTTTAATGCTATCCAACTTTTTAAGTAACACCGTTACAGCTACCTTATTAATTCCTCTAGCCGTAAGTATGGGAATGAGTGGAATTGCAGGCGAAGGTTTTAGCCTTATTATTACGAGCTTAGTAATAGGTATTTCTTGTAATATTGCCATGCTTCTACCTATATCAACCCCGCCAAATGCTATTGCTATGAGTACCGGCTATATCAAAACTCCGGATATGGTAAGAGTTGGCCTCATAATTGGTTTGATTGGTTTAGTTTTTATTATCATATTTTCTACTGTTTACTGGCCGCTTATCATTAATTAAGGAATACTATTATGTCAACCATTTATATTTTATGTGTAGAAGATGAACCCGAGGTTCTGGATGTTATCGTGCGCGATTTAGCCGAATTGGAAGACTTTTTCCCCATTGAAATGGCTGTGTCTGCCGAGGAGGCCAGAAGTATTATCAAAGAAATTGAAGACCGGGGCGACAAAATTGGTATTGCCATTTGCGACCATGTTATGCCAGGCGATAAAGGTGTAGATTTGATGATTGAAATGCAAAAAGTCCCGTTTACGGCCCGTACACGAAAAATTTTACTTACCGGCCAAGCCGGTTTGGAAGCTACCGTCGAAGCTGTAAACAAAGCCCGACTAAACCGATACATATCCAAACCATGGGATCCCGAAAACCTTGTTTCTGTTGTAAAAGATGAATTGACCACCTACGTAATAGAACAAGAGAAGAATCTTTTACCATTTATGAGTATTCTTGATGCAACAAGACTACAGGAAACCATACGTGCACGCGGTAGTATTTCGGATTATTAATTGATATATGGCTCCAACTCAGGACGACATCAACAAGTTAAAGCAAACCCGTACAACCATACAGGATGGCATAGGTACGTCTGTAAACAAAGATGCCTTTATCAAAATGATAAAGGATATGTTGCCGGAATCTACCTTGCTTCAAAAGTTCCAACAGGCTTATACGCCGGGTGAAGTATTGACACGCGAGAACCAGCCAAACTATAAGCTTTTTATCATTTTAGATGGCTATGTAGCACAGGTAAAGAAAGCCGGACTTGATGAAGAATCTGATGAAACCATCGCCATTGATTTGCAAGGACCGGGCGATTTTATCGGGTTACTTTCGTTTCAAACCGGGGGTACCGCTTTTACAACGGCGAAAGCAAACGGCCCCATAAATACGCTTACAGTTGACAGGGAAAGCTTCAACATGTTTCTCACCCGATACCCAGAAATCGGGCGGGTTTTACAAGGATTGATTTTTTCGAATCTCTCCGAACGATACCGCAGGGTGGTGACTCTCCACATGGAAGTTGCTTATTTATCCAAACAATTGGAAACCGAGCGTAACGAGCTGCAAAAAACAATTGTAGAGCTTGAACGCACGCGAAATATTCTCATTAGCCAGGAAAAGATGGCCACCCTTGGTGAGCTTACAGCCGGACTTGCTCACGAAATTAACAATCCGGCATCGGCTCTTCTGCGCTCGGTAGATTACCTTATCAATCGGTTGCCGGGACTGGCAGAACAGGCTTCATCCCTTCCCGAGACCCAACTTGTTCGCCACTTTTTCGAAGCAGGTTTAAATCGTGAACTTACCACCAATCAAACCCAGCGTGAGAAAATGGCCGCATTGGCTGATAAATATGCTCACCTTAATCGCTCGAAAGTTAGAACAATGGCCGAGATGAGCGATACGCTGCTTGATGAAATACATCCCTATGCCAACAACAAAAAGAATCAGCAATTACTTGATCTTTTACTCGAATGTTATCAAAGCGGAGTATTCCTGAATAGCATTCGGTTGTCAACCGGCCGGATTGAGCATTTGGTTCGAAGCCTCAAAAGCTACAGTCGCCAATCGGGTGCACAGCCGGAGTTGGTTGATTTACGCGTAGGACTTAAGGAAACTGTGATGATTTTGGGTAATCGTCTGAAAGATATAAAGGTTGATTTACACCTTCCACAAGTGCCTGAAGTACTGTGTTATGTGGGTGAAATTAATCAGGTTTGGACGAACATCATTATCAACGCTTGTGATGCGATGGATGACGAAGGCGGACTCTTCATTTCATGCGGAACAGATGCTGATGATATGGTATGGATAAGGATTGGCGATACCGGGCCGGGCGTACCCGACCACTTGAAAAAACGCATCTTTGATTCCAGCTTTACAACCAAAACTGCCGGCGGAGAATTCGGTCTTGGAATTGGACTTGCCATATCCAAAGGAATTATTGAAAGGCACAGCGGCACGATAGAAGTCCGCGACCGCAAAGGTGGCGGAGCCGAATTTTTGATACGATTGCCTTTTAAGGAAGGATAGATGGGATATGGTTTGGGAACGAAGATTATCGCTGATATGCGCCAAAACCTTGGAGGTCTTCGAGACCTCCAAGGTTTAATTGTAGCAAATTGCTTCAACGTGATTCTTCCGCCATGCTCAGTGGTGGTTAATGGCTAAGTAAAAAACGGATGCAAGTTTTTGGAGATTGAAATACTACGGTTTAGTTGGTTTTAAACCCCAACCAATTTGAAA
>PXCK01000027.1 GCA_003566635.1 Balneolia bacterium
AGCCATCACACATTCTGCAAAAGCACTCGATATTTCCCTACTTTTTGATTCAATGTGATGACTTTATCATCCTGGTATAAAGATACGCTCTATCTTATTGTTTTATTTGCAACCTTATTGGTGGTAGTACTTTCATCAGGTATGATTTTTCCCGCAAACGAAGCTATCAATGCCTTCTTACATCAATCTTTTCGGGGGGTATGCCATCAACAACCCTGGCGTTCATTTTCGATTGAAGGACTTCATATGGCTGTATGCAGTCGTTGTTTTGGCTTTTATTCCGGACTTTTCCTCACTACCACTTTTATTCCGGTCATTAAAAAAAGTATGTCATTAACACTAAGAAAAAGCTTGTTTGTTCTGTATTTTAGCATTTTAATTAACTTTATTGATTTTAGTGGCAACTTTGCCGGAATTTGGACGAATACTTTAACCAGCCGGTTCATTTTTGGCAGTTTTTTGTCAGCCGGTATGATATTAGTAATTTTTTCAATCTATAAACCCAGAAACTATGCAAGAAGATAATTTTCAACAATTTGAAGAAGAACCGCCATCCTTTGTGCAGCCGGCAATGACTTACGGTGCCGCCTTTGCTATAGCGGCATCACTTGTATTTTATGGAACGTTAGTAGCTGCAATGAGTGGGGCTGAACCGGGTATTCTACCTTTCATCATAGCGTGTTTGGGTTGCCTTGGAATCATTTTTTTACCCGGAGTATTCTCGGTAAAATCTTTTTTAAAACAAACAGCTAACAAGCTTCAGGTCGGTAAAGGTGCTGTAATTGGTGTGGTATCCGGGGCGGCCTTTGGTGTAATGTATGGCTTTATGGATTTGGTTTGGTTACTCTTTGGAGTAGAAACCTCCACATTGGTCATGGAATATACACTTGCACTAACAGAAACATTTGGCGGTGATACGGGGCAGGTTGATGAAATGCGCGATGTGATGGAAGAGCAAGCCAGAACGGGTGGTTCAATTATGCTTGGTGTTTTATTTAATATTCTCATTTATGGAATCTTGAATATGTTAAGCGGAATGTTGGCCGTTTCTATTTGGGCTGATAAAACATCGGATGAGTTTTAATATGGAAGATAATCAACCGGAAATAACCCCAATGGTAGATGAGCGCAGTTGGGCTGAGCGAAATGGATTCCCCTCTTGGTTGCTGGGCACCGTTTGGGTGATTGTAGCATTTGTCATCTTTCAGGTAGTAGGAACCTTAGTTGCAGTACTCCTTTTATTGGGAGAAGGTTCCGGATTTGACCTTGATAATATAGCCGAGCTCGCTTTTGAAATGCTTCTGGGTAATTCTTTGGGGCAAATTATAGGTCTTGGTTTGGCAACCATGGTAGTTGCATTACTTTCGGTAAAAGCCCGAAATTATAAAGTGTTTATGCGGTTTACAATGCCGAAATACAATACCGGTCTTGTCTTTGTATTTGCCATACTCCTCGTAATTGTTGCTCAACCATTTTTTTGGTTTTTAGCACATTTAAATATGCAGTTGCCGCTTCCGGAATTGGTATCAGGTATGGACGATATGCAGATAGAACTGCTCGAAGGCTTGCTTGCGGCGGGTTTACCCATATTGTTTATGCTATTTGCTATTGCCGTAGTGCCCGGTGTTTGTGAGGAAATATTATTTCGCAGTTACTTGCTAAGACTTTTTGAGAAATCAACCGGAGTAATACTCGCAATTATTATAACCGGAATCATTTTTGGGCTATTCCACTTACGCTTCAGCCAAATCATTCCCTTATCCGTAATAGGTATGCTTCTGGCTTGGGTAACAATCCAATCAGGGTCCGTTTTTCCTGCTATGCTTATGCATTTTATACATAATGGGGGTACTGTTATAGCTATCTATTTATACCCCGAATTAATTACAATGGAACCTGAGGCATCATTACCACCGTTTTGGTTAGTAATTGGTAGCATTGTGGCTACAATTTTTTTACTTTACCGATACCCGGTTGCAACCATCAATAAAGAAGGAGTTCATTATGTTCAGGAAGAAACTTGATCCCAACACCATCAAAGATTGGACATGCATTTACGAGTCAGGCAAGGCATTTGAAGCCGATATGATAAAGAATTTTTTAACCGATCGTGAGATTCCGGCTCATATTTTGTCCAAAAAAGACTCCGCTTACTCTGTTAACTTTTCTGATTTATCGCTTATTTATGTCTATGTTCCTGTAGAGTTTGAAGACAAAGCAAAAAAAGCTTTGGTAGAATTAGAAAATGCCGAAATTGAAATGCCCGATTTTGACGATATTGAGAACGCTGAGGAAGACGATAAAAACTAACAAATTAGCTAAAACAACGTTTTGAGCGAATTAAAAAAACGCATCCTTCTGGCTGTATTTGCAGCACCCTTGTTTATTTATTTAACATGGTTGGGAGGATGGTTTTTTATTGGGTTGATGGGGCTTGTTGCACTCATCATCCAATGGGAAATGGCTTGCATGTTTGAATTGGGCGGAAGTCGCCCTAACCGGGTTCTTATGCATTTAATTGGGTTGTGGGTTTTATTGATGCCCTATGTTCCCAGACCGGAGCTAATTGGCTTGGGGTTATTTTTAATCCTGGTACTAACTGAAATTGTTAGAGGTGCAGACCGCTCCTATAATTCATTGGTTAATACCATTTTTTGTGGTCTGTATGCCCCTATAGGCATATTAACCCTCATCATTTTACGAGAAAAAATGCCTATTGATGATGCCGGTGCTTTTGTTTTAACACTTGCGCTTTTGTTTATGGTTTGGGGTAATGATGTGTTTGCTTTTATTTTTGGTAAAAATTTTGGTAAGAATTTATTAGCTCCTAAAATTAGCCCTAAAAAAACATGGGAGGGTTTTCTTGGTGGTGCTTTCGGAACGGTAGTAGGCTTTTATATTATCTATTATATCGTGCCGGGTTTTCCATTTGAAGTGTTGATTTTTGCCCCGGCTTTTCTTTTGGTTGCCGTTTTCGGCCCTATAGGGGATTTGGCAGCAAGTAAGTTAAAGAGAATGTACGGTACCAAAGATTCATCCCAAATTCTTCCCGGGCATGGAGGGTTTTTTGACAGGTTTGATGCTCTTCTATTAGCTGCTCCGGCTGTTTTCCTGTATCTTCAGGTTGCAATGGCCTTCGGATTCATATATTAATTATTAACATTATGATAGACAAGACTGTAGTTGTTACGGGAGGAACCGGATTCGTCGGTTCCCATTTAAGTCCATGGTTAGAAAAAAATGGGTACACCGTAGTTGTTTTAACACGAGACCCTTCCCTCCACAGAGGCACCCGAAGTGTTGTGTTCGAATCCTATGATAATATGGATGAGCACATAAACGGAGCTTATGCTGTTATCAACTTAGCCGGGAAAAACCTTTTCGATTCTCGCTGGACTGATAAAATAAAATCGGAAATCTTAAAAAGCCGGGTGCAAGTAACTCGTGCTGTTGTGGAGTCTATAGAAAAGGCCAATACTAAGCCCGAAGTTTTTATTTCAGGCTCTGCTGTAGGATATTATGGAAGCAGGGGGAGTGATGAACTTAGTGAAAGTGAGCCCGCAGGTGAAGACTTTTTAGCACATGTATGCCTGCAATGGGAGGAAGAAGCCAAAAAAGCAAAAGCATCAACAAGAGTTGTCCTTGCCCGCATTGGTATTGTGATAGGTGAGGGTGGAGGAGCACTCGAAAAAATGCTCACTCCGTTTTCCTTATTTATAGGCGGACCTTTGGGAGATGGTTCTCAATATTTCCCATGGGTTCATATTGATGATATCTGCAAATCGCTTGGCTACTTGCTTGAAAATAAAAATTGCGATGGAGCCTATAATTTAGCCGCGCCCAACCCTGTAACCATGAAAGAGTTTGCAACAGCACTTGGAAAAGCAATGAACAGACCGTCGGCCTTACCTGTACCGGAGTTTGCGCTAAAATTATTATTGGGTGAAGCCTCCGAAGCCTTACTGGCAAGTCAACGCGTTATCCCAACGAATTTAATAAATGAGGGATTTGAATTCGATTTCAAAACCGCCGAGAGCGCGTTGAAATCTATTGTTGGGTGATTTCTCTGCCAACCATGGGTTGCCCCGAGCGAAGCGATTCCCGTGAAACGCCCCGAGCGAAGCGATTCCCACGAAGTGCCCCGAACGAAGTGATTCCCGCGAAGCGAAATAAGGGGTTATGATATTGATTCATTTAGCCAACCATGGGTTGAAACCCATGGCTGGTTTATTAACGCACTAAGGCGTTGTAAGTTATTATAATTTAATAACGTACAAAATCCCCCTTTGTAAGGGGGCAGAGAGTGGCGAAGCCGCTCGAGGGGGATGGTACTGAAGGTTTTGAGGCTCCTATAGTCGCAAAATTGGTATGAGTTTGTTGCAGGCTTATGTGCCCCACAATGAATTGTGGGGTTATGATTACTA
>PXCK01000244.1 GCA_003566635.1 Balneolia bacterium
AGTTTAAATCCATTATAATCTGGTGGATTGTGACTTGCCGTAATCACCACACCTTCGGCATTGTATTTTTTTGCGGCTAAACTCACAGCAGGGGTAGGGGTAACTCCCTTTCCAAAAAGGACTTTTATACCTTTTGTAGCTAGAATGATGGAAGCAACTTTCGCAAAACGCTCACCTCCGAAGCGGGTATCATACCCAATTACGACCTTAGGTTCATGGGCATTCTCAGAATGAATCCAATCAGCTGTTGCAGAAGCAACTCGCGCAACATTTGCCTCGGTATATTCTCCACCAATAATGGCACGCCAGCCATCCGTACCAAACTTTATAGGGATTGCAGTCATTCTTTAACCTTTTTTGGATTTGAATCTTCTTTCCAGTTGACCTTGGCTATAAGAATGTATAAGCCCACAATTACGATAGGTATACTCAGTAATTGACCCATGCCTACGAACCACTCTGTTGCAAAATCGGCTTGTTCAACTTTAGTAATTTCAACAAAAAATCTTCCTGTAAAAAGTATTACCATAAATAAGCCGGACAATGCCCCGGTTGGGGGGTGATTTTTGTACATCTTGTAAACAGCTACCAACACAATCAACAAAATTAGCGCAACTCCGGCTTCATAAAGCATGGATGGGTGTCGAGGCAACATATCAACCCGTTCAAAAATTACCGCCCATGAGACATCAGTCGGCAATCCGTAGATCTCGGAGTTAAAGAAATTCCCCAAACGCACGAAGATTCCACCCAATGCAAATGGAATAGTCATGCGATCTAAAACCCAAATGTAAGTAACGTCAGGTCGTTTTTTTATGTACGCCCAGATAGCTAATAGAACACCTATAAATGCACCATGACTTGCAAGTCCACCTTGCCAGATAAATAGGATTTCAATAGGATTGCGTATGTAATACTCAGCATTATAAAAAATGACTTCCCCTAAACGTGCCCCAACCAGAGTTCCTATAAAAAGGTAGGTAAGCAAACTATCGGCGTATGATTGAGGGTAGCCTCCATGCTTAAACATAAATGAACCAATTACATAGCCCAAAATAAAGGATAGCGCAAATAAGAAGCCATACCACCTTAGGGTTATTGGGCCAAATTGCTCAAGCATTGGACCTACGCCTGCCAATGAAAAGAAGCCAATCCCAACTACAATGGATCCTAAAGCCAAAGCCAATTGTTGTAACCCGGGTACTGGTATTTGAGGTTTAGGTTCTTCTTTCTTTCTCTTTTTACGATCGGTGGTTGCCGGATTTAGTTTTTTTTGGAGATAGGTGTACCCAACAAAATAGAAGATTATTGCAGCCACAACTCCTACCAGACTTACACTAAAAGGCAAGCTAATCGGGTCAATTCGGAAAATAGAAGGATCACCGCTCCAGGTGAAAAAAGATTGGTTCATGAGTTAATTTATCGTTTGATGGAAAAAGTTGTGCCTTCTGGGCTGTCTTTTAATTCAATTCCAAGTTTTGTGAGTGAGTCGCGGATGGTATCAGCTACAGCCCAGTTTTTCTCTTTTCGGGCTCCAGTACGTAACTCCATAATTAGATTCATTAAGCCATCGGTTATTTCTGTATCTGCCGATTCCACTTCTTTTTGAATTGACAAGCCAAGAACATCAACCATAATTTCCGATATAAATTTATTTAGTTCATCGATGTTATGTGGGGTGTTTCCTTTTTGGCTTAATGAACGCACGGCTTTTACATGCTTGAATAGAGTAGCCAACGCCAAAGCTGTGTTAAAATCATCATTTAAATTGGCATAAATTTCATTTTTGAAATCATCCAAATTGTAGGGTGTTTCTCCGGCTTCTAACTGTTTTAGTTCATGTATGATATCAACTAGGTTTGCAAAACCTTTTTCAGCGGCTGAAAGAGCTTCTTCACTAAAATCGGTTGTGCTCCTGTAATGGCTTTGGAGTAGGAAGAAGCGGATTACCGCAGGTGACCACGAACGTGTAAGTAGTTTATGACTCCCCTCATAAAATTGTCGTAGCGAAATGGCATTTCCCAGAGATTTCCCCATTTTTTGACCGTTGAGGGTTACCATATTGTTGTGCATCCAATAGCGTACAAATGGATGTTCACTTCCATGCGCACATTCACTTTGGGCAATTTCGCATTCGTGATGCGGAAATTGATTCTCTAATCCGCCACCGTGTATATCAAAAGACTTGCCGAGATACTTGGTACTCATGGCAGAACATTCAATGTGCCAACCGGGATACCCAATACCCCAGGGCGAGCGCCATTTCATAATGTGGGTTTCGTCGGCCGCTTTCCAAAGTGCAAAGTCAGCGGGGTTTTTCTTATCAGATGCTGTTTCAACTCGCGTTCCAGATTCCGCTTCGTCTATTTTTCGACCGCTTAATTTTCCATACTCAGGATTTGTAGATACATCAAAATAGACATTCCCATTAGCTTCGTAAGCATGACCTTTTTCGATTAGTTTTTCGATCATTGCAATCTGCTCGGGTATGTGACCGCTTGCTCTTGGCGTAATATCCGGCCGCAACAAGCCAAGTTTATCCATATCCTCGAAATAGCGATTCGTGTATTTTTCCGCAACCTCCATCGGTTCGAGTTTCTCAAGGCGACTTTGCTTGGCAAGTTTATCTTCACCGGCATCAGCGTCGTCGGTAAGGTGCCCTACATCGGTAATATTTTGCACATAGCGAACACGGTAGCCTAAATGGCGCAGATAGCGAACAACAACATCAAATGAAACATAGCTTTTTGCATGGCCAAGATGGGCATCTCCATAAACAGTAGGTCCGCAAACGTACATGCCAACGAAACCGTCGGTTATGGGTTTGAATTTTTCTTTTTGCCTGCTAAGTGTATTGTAAATATGTAGTTGTTCCATAAAGTAAATCTAAAATAATCGATCGTTTTAATCCCTGCTGAAGTTGAGATGTAAAATACAAAATCTATTAGAGCCAAACTGCCTTATACCGGATTATTTCGTTAAGAAAGTTTCGCAATATCAAATTAATAGTCTGGAGTGGTAAGCGAAAGATTCATTTTTGGAAACTTTCAATTAGTGAATTCACTCATATGAGAGTTTCCCTCTATTTAAATACAGCGGTGATTTAGTGTTACTTTTTATCTAGAAAAAGTAACACTAAATAAATTACCAATATCTAAAGTAGTACTGCGGAGCAGCCAATCATTCAAACACAGTGATATAGATTTAAAAACCAATTAGAGTTCGATGTAAGAAATAAATTGATAGCTCGTAAATCCTTTTGGAATTAACCACAGATTGCACAGATTTTCACAGATAACCGCAGATTAATTTCCCAAAAATGAAGAATCCCTTGTCGAGAAGTAGACAGGCGTGAGGTTATTATAAGTTCGCAAGAAACAAGATTTATTATTCTTGCAACCCCAACTTAAAGAATCCCCAATCAAATAAATGGTTTTCGTATTTTCCTTTTATAGAAAATGGAATAAAAATGAGGATACTCAGTTATTAAAAAACATCGCATCTACATCATCAATATATATGAAAACAGATTTGAAAAAAGAAGCAGCCGAAATTTTCAGAAAAACGCTCAATCGAATTAAGCCCGAGAAGTTGATCTTGCAACAGCTTTCATTGGAGGGGAATCATTTGCGAATTAAGGATGATTACATCCCGCTCGAAAAACGTCAAAAAGTTTATGTAATTGGAGCAGGTAAAGCCACCGCTCGTTTAGCTTTAGGATTGGAGCAAGTTTTAGGTAACCGAATTAAAGACGGTATTGTAATTTCTCATCAAAGTGAAAACCCGCAGACAGAGTTCATACAGGTTTTTGAGGGAACGCATCCAAAGCCGGATTATAAAACATTGGCTTCATCAATAGAGCTGTTGGATTTTATCAAACGAATACCTGCGGGCAGTATGGTAATCACTCTTTTTTCCGGGGGAGCATCATCTCTTTTTGAAGTTCCTGCCGGTGCCATTGAGCTTTCGGAAACCCGCCAAATATACGATGCACTTTTAAAATCGGGTGCCGGTATACACGAAATGAATACGGTACGAAAAGCAATGTCTCTTGTGAAAGGCGGTAAGACGCTTCAATACCTGAAAGAATGTGCGATACTGAATGTGCTGATTTCTGATGTCCCGGGTGATTACCCCGAATTTATAGGAAGTGGTCCAACTGTTGAGAATACTTCAACCGGAAATGATGCTCTTCAAATCCTTCAGAAAACAGCTTTAATTCCTAAAACTCCTGAATCGGTTATCGAAGTGCTGTCATCACAAAAAAATGAAATTCAACACACGAACAAGGTCAGGAATTATTTGATTGGTACTTCAAGAATCTGTGCCGATATGGCGGCTTCATTTGCTAAAGAAGCCGGATTCAACCCAAAGGTCAGGGAAGAAGCTTATGATATTTCTGCTTCGGAATTGGTAGAAAT
>PXCK01000155.1 GCA_003566635.1 Balneolia bacterium
AATTTTAAGAAGTGGATGGAACAGTGGGTAAGAGATAAAAAAAATGTACTTATAACAGCTTGGCAATCCCTAATCAAAAAATTACTCCTCTATCCAAAATTAAGTTATTAAGGAGCGACTATTTAACCAATCGAAGCCTTCCTGTAAACCAAAAAACTTATCAAAAATATTAACGTTGAGCTTCCTGCCGATACCATGCAATAAAAGCATATTGCATCAATTACATTAAGTTGAAGATGAACCAACCAAATACTAAATAAAAAAGCAGGTACAGAAAGAATTAGCATAACTTTGGGCACAAGAGAGTTAGCTTTATCTATCCACCAAATACTTAAAAAAATGATGGTAACATAATAACCAATTCCACCTATAGAGATAGGAATACCCAAAATTGTAGAATATTCACTTGCGGCTACTTCCCCACATCCACCATCTTCACCACAACCCGGAACTTGTTCCATGTAATGGATTGTGGTGAGATAGATAGAATCCATAAATCCCACAAACGCAATCGCAAGCAGAATAAAATAATATGGTTTCAGGTTAGGATTAGCCATCGATGTATTAAGAGTTTTCGATTATTCTATCAACAAGGTCTTCGTAAACAACGGTATGAGCCAAGCGCTCGCCATTTAAGAATAATGATGGTGTAGAGCGAATCCCCATTTCTGATGCCGCAAAATATTTATTAACGATATTGTACATTAACTCCTGGTCATTCAAATCAGTCATAAACTGCTCCGTGTCTAAGCCAACTTCAGCAGCTATTTGTTCAATCTCTGCGAGACCGTTTTCGCTTCTCCAACGATCTACCGTTACGTACAATACATCTACCATTTCCCAATATTTACCCTGACGACCGGCAGCGTAAGCAGCAGCAGCGGCCATTCTCGAAAATACATTATTATTAATCGGGAAGTGAGCAATTTCATAATTGTAATCTTCTCCATGTTCTTCAACAAAACGAACGATTAATGGGTGCAGATTTGCACAATGGATGCAACCAAAATCGGAGTATACAACTAAAGTATTCAATGCATCGGGGTTACCCATCACATGTGTATCATTCTCTTGTAGCGAAACTGTTGTATTATCAATGGATTGAGTTTCATCTGTTTGTCCAAACATTACGAATGCCACTACGGCTACAGCAGTAATAAGTAGCACAGCGGTAGTTGCAAGCCAGATAGTATTTGAACCACCTTGTGTTTCAGGTGCGGATTGCTTTGATTTTTTTGCCATAACTTTAAACGTTTATTATTGAATTTAAAACTCTCTTTATAATTTAATTAGTTCGATCAACTCGATTCTTTATGTGTAACGTTAAAATACACTTTTTCCTGTTTTTAAAATTAAAAAAGGCTGTCGGAAATCCGACAGCCTAAGTGCAAGTAGTGAAGAGCCACTACAATATTTAGTTTAGGTTGGTTTATTCTTGCATAAACTTACGCAAGACTGTTTGTAATATACCACCATTTTTGAAATAATCAATTTCTACAGGTGTATCAATGCGACAAATTGTAGCAAAACGGTCTTCCGTACCATCTTCTTTACGAGCGGTAACCCAGACTTTTTGCCCCGGTTTAATATCGTCATCAATATCAATGCTGTAATACTCTTCGCCACTTAGGTGGAGTACATCTGCATTGGTACCTTCTTCGAATTGAAGTGGTAATACGCCCATTCCAACTAAATTTGAACGGTGGATACGCTCAAAAGACTCTGCAATAACTGCTTTTACACCTAACAGGTTTGTACCTTTTGCAGCCCAGTCACGAGATGAACCGGTACCGTATTCTTTACCTGCAAGAACCACAAGAGGTACATTCTCTTTCTGATAGTCCATAGAAGCATCATAAATAAAGCGGACTTCTCCGGTTGGGAAATACTTGGTGTAGCCACCTTCTGTGCCGGGAGCAAGCTGATTTCTTAATCGAACATTAGCAAATGTACCGCGAGTCATTACACGATCGTTTCCACGGCGTGATCCATAAGAGTTGAAATCTGCTTTTTCAACACCGTTTGTTACCAGATAGAAACCTGCAGGAGAATCTGCTTTGATAGAACCGGCCGGAGAAATGTGGTCGGTGGTTATTGAATCACCAACTTTAACAAGTACACGAGCATCTTTAATTGGCTCTATTGGTTTAATATCAGGTGTTAGATCAACAAAGAATGGTGGCTCTTGTATATATGTTGAATCTTTCTGCCAGTCGAATAAATCACCACCGGTAATTGGAATTTCATTCCACTCTTCGTTAGAGTCTTCAATGCCGTTATACATTTTATGGAATAACTCCGGGCGTACGGCATTGTCTAAGTGCTCCAAAATTTCATTAGTGGTAGGCCAGATTTCTTTTAAGTAAACATCTTTTCCGTCTTTGTCTTTACCAAGTGGCTCATTTACAAGATCAATATCTACCGTACCTGCAAGCGCATAGGCAACAACAAGTGGAGGTGAAGCTAAGTAGTTAGCCTTCACATTTGGATGTATCCTACCTTCAAAGTTTCTGTTACCCGACAGAACTCCTGCAACAATTAAATCGCCTTCATTAATAGCACTTTCAACAGCTTCAGGTAATGGACCTGAGTTACCGATACAAGTTGTACAGCCATATCCCACAAGGTTAAAACCTAATTTATCAAGCTCTTCGGTAAGATTTGCCTCATCAAGGTATTCGGTTACAACACGTGAACCCGGTGCCAAGGATGTTTTGACATAAGGAGGTACTTTCAACCCTCGTTCATTCGCTTTTTTGGCAACTACACCTGCTCCAAGCATTACAGAAGGATTCGAAGTGTTAGTACATGAAGTAATAGCAGCTATTACCACATCTCCGTGCTTCATTTCAACGGTTTGGCCGTTTTTGAATACGCCTTTGCTGGCAAGAGCCTCTTGGGTCAAAGCAAATCCGCTGGTAGCTTCTTTACTTGTTAAGGACTCGTTGAAAGAAGACTTCATCGCTTTTAATGCCACTCTATCCTGCGGACGCTTCGGCCCGGCAAGGGAGGTTTCAATTGTTGATAAATCAAGATGAAGCGTATCACTAAACACAGGATCTTCCATTCCGTCGGTACGGAATAAGCCTTGCTCTTTGCAATAACGTTCAACAGTATCTACTAACTCGGCATCACGTCCGGTTCTTTCTAAATAGCGAAGTGTTTCCTTATCAACAGGGAAGAATCCAACCGTTGCACCGTATTCAGGAGCCATATTCGCAATAGTAGCTCTATCGGGCAGACTCATACTTGAAAGTCCATCACCGTAAAACTCAACAAATTTACCTACAACTCCTTTTTTACGAAGCATTTGTGTTACAGTAAGTGTAAGATCAGTTGCTGTGGTTCCTTCAGGAAGTTTACCGGTAATTTTAAATCCAACTACTTCCGGGATGAGCATATAAATAGGCTGACCAAGCATAACGGCTTCTGCTTCAATTCCTCCTACACCCCAACCAAGAATTCCAAGACCGTTAATCATGGTTGTGTGAGAATCGGTTCCTACCAACGAATCCGGGTATAGAATTCTTTCTCCATTTTCTTCTCTACTCCAAACGCCCTTTGCTAAATACTCTAAATTAACCTGGTGTACAATACCTCTTGCCGGAGGTACAACACTAAAGTTATTGAAAGCTTTTTGACCCCATCGTAAAAACTCATAACGCTCTCTGTTTCGCTCAAACTCTTTCTGACGGTTAAACATGAAAGCAAAATCTTCCCCAAATGTATCAACTTGTACAGAGTGGTCAATTACCAAATCAACCGGTACAACCGGATTAATTTTTTGTGGGTCGCCACCGGCACGCGCCATGGCAGAACGAAGTGCTGCTAAATCAACAACAGCCGGAACACCGGTAAAGTCCTGTAGCACAACCCTTGCCGGTTTAAAAGGGATTTCGGTACTTTTAGGATTTTTGGGATCGTAAGAAGCTAAATTTTTGATGTCTTGTTCGCGCACTATATAATCATCATATTCACGCAAAACAGCTTCAAGTAATACTTTTATAGAAAATGGGAGTCGATTAACGGATGAAAATCCTGCTTTTTCAAGTGCGTCTAATCGATAGATAACCGCGTCGCCATTTAGTGTTTTTATTGTTGATCTGCTATTGGCAAAATTAAAATTCTTCATAATACATACCGGCTTATTGGTTCAAAATAATATCTGTTAGTCAGGCTAATAACCAAACCCGAAATAGTTTAGCAAAATAACGATTTTCCTGCACATTTTCTTTGGTTCTCTAAAATATGGTTTCTTTTCTCTAAAGAACTTCCAGACCTCTAAATATTTGTCCCGTCCTAAAATATGTTGACGGTTTTTAGGTGTTAATTTGAAGCTGAAGGAGTGTTTCTTCTTCAGCTTTCTTATGTACTTGAGCTGGTGTTTGCATTTTTAGGCTCAAGTGAGG
>PXCK01000240.1 GCA_003566635.1 Balneolia bacterium
GTATGCTGACCTGCTGTTTTCTGTTGATTCGATAACAAAGTACTGACCTGCCTTCCCATTACATCATAAACCGTTAAAGTAACACGGTTATCACTCGGTATGGAAAACGAGATATTGGTAGAAGGGTTAAACGGATTTGGATAATTTTGTTCTAACGTAATGGTTGATGGAATCTCAAATTCATCATCTTCTACTGACACATTACCCGGAAGGAAAAATCTTGTCCAGACGGGATAATGATCGGATGTCGTGTTTTCAAAATTTGTAATGAATTCAGCATCATCCACACGTTGAGTTCCATCAAAATGGTCATCAATAAGCTGATTTGTAACCATGATGTGATCAATCATACTAACTGACCGGAAGGACGTAAAGCCGGCATCTTCAAGCGGCAATGTTACAAAGAAGTAGTGATCATCATCCATAAAGTTTGCATAGGGTGATGGAAATCCACTTCTGTTTGATGTTCGCAGCCTATCGTTAAAATCACCCATTAAAATCACATTGGTATCACGTCTGTTATTGTCTAAGAAAACCTTTAGCTGATTCGATGCATTTACACGTTGCTGGTAGGATGTTTCGTCTGTAAATGCTTTAGCATGAATATTGTAAGCGTGAATTTCGCGGGTTTCATCCCCAATCGTAACATTAAAAAACAACCAAAAAGGTAACCTCCCTGCCCAGTCACCGGCGTTTTGCCCGGTGCTCAATAAACCGGAATTTAGCACATTAATAGTCTCATCTCTCCAAAGCCATGCGGTTCTTTGTGTTTGGGTATATGGAGCTAAAAGACCGGAGAATCCGGGCAAAGCCTGGATAAGGTTCTGAAAAGCCTGTGGGTTTGCAATTTCTTGAAAGGCGTATAAATCAGCATCAATTGTTTCAATAACCTCAACCACATTATTAAATTGCAAGTTATTGTTACTTGGGCCTCTTTCCGCATCACCAAACCACTCAATATTCCAGGTCACAATATCAAACGTCTCGCTTTTTGGGATATCTTCTCCGGGAAAAGTAAATGGGTCTGCTCCCAGATCTTCTGGATCTCTTGGCACCAGCTGGTTTGTACCACGAAAGATTCCCGCTACACCAATAACATCAACCGGTGGATCCGGCACAATAGTACCGGGGACATCAGACCTCGGGTTTACATACAATGCTGCATCTCCTGTGCCATCCTGTATACTATATGTTGTATTAGACTGAAACACGCCGGTGTGTCCAATAGTAATACCTGCAACTTCAATAAGTTGACTCTGGTACTCCCCCGAATTTAAATCTGCTAATGTAATCAGTTCGGGTTCAATCTCCCTGTTACCTTCCGGGAAAATTTGGTAGGATGATTCATTAATTAGTTGCAACAGACCTGTGCCGGGTTGTCCCGGTGTTGGCTGAAATTCACTTAACGTTCCGGTAACAACAATAGAATCACCTCTTGCAACATCAATTTGAAAGTTTGCTCCTGTTCGCATTAAAGGCCCATTATACCATGCAATACCTCCGGTCTCATCCTGGAAGTACATGGGACCACGAAATTCATCCGTTACAGTTACCCAGCCGGCTACAGTAACCTGAGTACCAAGAGGCTGCTGTCTGGCTTCTGCAATGCTCAATATTTCCTGAGCCAGTGCATTAGTTGAAAAAAGTACAAAAAATAAGGTTGTAAGTAATAGTCGCATCAATCAATAAATAATGTTTTGGATTTTTCCCAAGATAAGAATTTTTACCAATGGTCAACTTTTAAACGGGTTAAGTTACTTTAGCATTTCGTAAAACCTTATTTAATAGGTTTGGAAAAAACCTTTTTAAGTAAACTGCCATTACCTCTTTACCGCCAATGTACACTTCGGGTTTTCTTTTTTTAAGCGAAGGCATTAATCGTCGGCTAAATTCTTCAGTTGTCATTGCATTTACATGGGCATCACCCATTTGATTGAACTTACTGCCATCGGCGGTAATTGCATTTACGGTTATGTCGGTCTTAACATAACCCGGGCACACAAGAGTTACATCAATATTATAGTCGTACATCTCCTGCCTCAAACAATCGAACCAACCATGCAGAGCGTGCTTGGAAGCCGCATAGGTTGAGCGAAATTTAGTACCAAATTTGCCCATTACACTGCTTGTAACGATAATATAGCCTTGCTTTCTTTCCATCATAGATGGAAGAACGGCCTTCGTCAATGCCACCGCTCCGAAAAAATTTACATCCATAATGGTTCGAATACTATCAACGGTAGATTCCCATGTCATGGCGCGCTGGCTAATTCCACCGTTATTCACGAGTACATCCACCGGACCAAAAAAACGCTCCGCTTGCTCGGCAAACGATTCCATCTCATCGGTTTTGGCTAAATCAAGTGGAAGTACAGCAACCGAATCGGTATAAGTTCTACATATTGCTGCAACATCATTAAGAACCTCTTCTCTCCTTGCAGATAATATTACTTTGCTACCTTCCTTTGCAAAATCAACAGCCATTGCTTCGCCAATACCTGAAGATGCGCCCGTTATCCAAACTACTTTATCTTTAAATGACATAATTCCGACCTCATTTTATTTATTCACAGAAAAACATTAAACTTGTAAAACAGCTTAGCTGTAATATTCCAAATTATTCATCATAAAACAATTATTTCATGCTACCTATTGTGCTGGCCTCGGCAAGCCCTCGGCGCAAAAAGTTACTTAAATTAACCGGCCTCAATTTCAAGGTTCACCCATCAACCGTAAACGAACCGGATTGGAGTGGACAAACACCGGCAAGCTATGCTGAATCGCTGGCAGAGCTTAAAGGAGCAGATGTAGCAACGCTATATAAAGATGCACTTATAGTGGGATCAGACACGATAGTAGTTTTAGGCAACGATATCTTGGGAAAACCCAAAGATGAGTCCGAAGCACGTAAAATGCTTCAATCGTTAAGCGGCACTACGCATGAAGTAATTACGGCTGTAAGCCTTATTTTTAAAGTTAACGGTACTATTACGCAAAAAACGACGTTTCATGCTATAACTTCGGTAACATTTAGTATTATAAATGATGATGAAATTTCACGTTATATTGCAACAGGCAGCCCATTTGATAAAGCCGGCGCTTACGGAATTCAAGACGACACCGGTGCGTTATTCATTGAGAGTATAAACGGCGATTATTACAACGTAGTTGGTTTCCCGTTAAACTTATTCTACAATCATGTAAAGTCGATTAATCCACAGTTTTTTAATTTATGATTTCCCATACAAGTTTACCTTTTGGCCTTTCATTAAAATCAGGTCTGCTTTTTACTCTTCTTTTTTTTGTAAGTAGCATTTCTTTTGCACAGCAATCGCAGCTGTTCCAACAGGGAAATTTAATGATGCGTGAAGGAAACTACGAACAGGCTTTGGAATATTATCTGCCCCTTTTAGAAATGAACCCGGGTAATGTAGCTGTGGTTGACCGGGCTGTTCAAGCATTGGTTGCTTTAAAAGATTATGACCGGGCTGTTGACACCCTAAGACAACTCGCCCGTGAAAATCCTGACTTCCCAAATTTAACCGTAAAAATCGGTGAAATTTACCACATGGCCGGTGACCTTGACCGTGCCAAAGAATTCTGGACAGAAATGGTTGAGCAAAACCGTGGTAATGTGCAAATTTATAGGCTTGTAGCCGAATCTATGGTAAACAGAAGGTTATTTATTGATGCCGCCGAACTGCTTGACGGTGCTCGTAAAGCTATGGGAAATGAGCAAATCTTTGGATTTGAGATTGCTCAATATTATAGCGCGGCTGGAGATTACGAATCTACCATGGGAGAATACAGTAAGCTTTTAGCTTTAAACGCCAGTTATCTCAATACCATTATTCGCCAAATAAGCCGGTTTGAAGATGATGACTTTTTAGATACCGGTATTCTTCAATTCGAGGACTCATCCAGAAATTTACCACAAGAATCAGCAGAGTGGGTTGCTCATCGTGAAATGCTTATTTGGCTTTATATGGAACGAGAGCTGTACCGAAGAGCATTGGCAACTGCACGAAATTTGGAAAATCGCCTTGACAATAAATTCCCTGTTTATGATTTAGGAAGAACCTTTTCTGATATCAATGAGTTTGAATTAGCTGAAGATGCTTTTCAACGTTACTCATCCGAAAAGGGTCACCCCATGTATGAAATTGCTATTGAAGAATTAGCACGTTTATACATAGATCAAGCACGTTTTTTATTAGACAACAATCTGGATTTCGGCACCACTGCTTCAAACCTTTATGCTAAAGCTTATGAATTACTCGAAAATTTAGTAGAAAGTGAACTACGATTTGAACGCAGGAATCAGGTAATTGTAATGCTTGCCGAAATTTCACTCGACTACATAAAAAGTACAGAAAAAGCCTTCGCATGGATGAATATGCTTGAAAA
>PXCK01000151.1 GCA_003566635.1 Balneolia bacterium
AAGGTTCTATTTCTACGTACAGGGTATCGTAATCAATGCCGCAACTGTTCTCCGCTTTCACATAGTACAAGCCACTTTCACGTATGGATGTGGACGCCTCGGTATCGTTTGTACTCCATCTAACACTGTACCCAGGACGAAACGTTGATAATGCCAAAACTTGCTCTTCTCCGTAACAAATGCTTTCTTTTTCCAAGACAATCTCTGCTTCCGGGGGTGTTTCGGCATAAATGCGAACAGAATCTATTTCCGTACAGTTACCCCGTTCAACCTGCACATAGTACTGACCCGGCTCTTTCATGGTTACTTGTTCGGTGGTATCGCCCGTACTCCAATAGATGCGGTCTGCATGAAGACGAGAAAGGTCAAACTGCACCGAATCGCCTGCACAAAGCGGCACCTCTTTATCCAAGCGTACACCAATGCGATCGTCAATTTCTACATATACCTCAAGGGTATCTGTTAACCCGTAAACCAAATACGTTTCCGACCGCGTAGGAGATATTTCAAAACTCGGTCCCTCTTCCAAAATCACATTTGGAAAATCCTTCCTCGCCCATTTATACCAGCAGTCTTTGGTCGCTTCTAAAATCAAAGGCTCGTGTGAGCAGCCAAAAACGGTGTCGCCGGTGTTTAGTGTAAGTTGTAAGTGCTCTAGGTAAATATTATCGACACCAAATCCAGCTGGGTTTTGAGTATTAGGATTAACGATCGTGTTGGAATCGCTAAAAAAGTTACCGATGGTCATAAAATCAGCAGAGCGTGAAGCTATCAAGCATGTATCCACCGAAAACCATGTAAAACCTGTTGTAACTGGTGTATCAATATTAAACTCTACGGGTACTGAAATCAACTCTCTAACACTTGTGCTCAACGAATCCGTAAAGGCCATACCTAAATTGTTCGAAAATTGAGAGCCATGTTTAATGAAATTAAAGTCCATGGAAAAACGATAATATTTTCCTTTATTTACTTTTTCAATTAATCGGGTAGATAAGTATGATCTATTATTCACCCCCATAGTTAATTGACCCCAAGAAGTCAACGTGCAATAACTAGAATCTACAGTTGGAGAAGGGTAAAACATAGGTGGCGTATTTGGCACACCAGAGTACCCTAATTCATTTATTTTATAAGAAATAGCTCCTGGAAAATACCCACCCTCAGAAGGATTAAACCAATATTCAAAACACTTATGTAAAATACCAGAATGAAAATGTGGCGGCTCTACCATTTGACTAAAATCTCCATTGGGCACGAGATTTTGCCCTAGTAAAGAGGGCACAAAAGAAACATAAAGAATTAAAATTCGTAGTGTTTTCATGACAAGACAAAAGTAAACGGTATAACGACATGACGACGCTTCATCTTGTATTTACTTACTTTTTAACAAAGCGGATGGTTTCAGGCTTTTGTGAATTTTCAAATTGAGCTACAATGGTGTATACGCCAAAAGGCAGATGTGTTATGTCGATTTCCGGTGTTTCGGCAAAATCATCTGAGATAAATACTTCAGTAGGAAGTATGTATTGGCTCCCATTTTGATCCAACGCCATCAATGATTTTATCGCACCCTTTTGGGCATTATATCTCAGAGAAGCAAAGCCATCGGTGGGATTTGGAAACAGAACGATAAATTCCTCAATCATTTCTTTAACCTCATCTTCTAGTTCTGGATGCGAATCCATAAACTCATCAATTTCATAAACAATGGTTTGCGTCTCTGGATTGGTGTCTCCCGGTTCTTGTAGACAGTTTTGTATTCTCACAACCTTGGTAGTCACAGACCAATTTGGTGCCATAACACCAACCTGTATCATGAAATATCTTATCCCTCCTGCAGGTATCGCATTAACATTAGGATGTGTAATTAAACCCCCAGTCATTGTAAAAGAACCCTCAGCAGCAAATGTTGGATTTCCAATTGCTCCATTTGTAAACTGCTGTAAATTAACTTGGGAATTTGGTGTGTTGAACCATCTTTCGGCTTCTTTCATCTTTGGTCGCCCCCAATTTTGGTCAATCTCTGCCACAAACAGATTAAACCCTCCATTACAGGTATTATTAGTAGAAATTTGAACATCAGATCCACACACTTCGTAGTGGTTAGGGGAAACGTTACTTACAAAATCACCAGCAATTACAGAGAAGTCAGGAGTTCCATCAACGTTAGAAACTGTCGAATGACACGTAGCCAAGTTGTATGATGTTTTCCAACGCCCCCAAAAGCCATGTGAATACCAATGATAGGCTTGAACCTGAATTGTAGTTCTTACATTATGATTACTCTGAGATGAAATCCAACGCGTATGTGATAAATCATTAAAATGAGATGTATTAAAGGTTGCCCATGGGCCTGAACCATTAACTACAACATAATTAGTTGTTCTGACGTGGACAGGTAGGTTATTAACCCAATAAGTTATTATTAATCTCAATCGGCTTTGACTTTGCCAATTATCTATTGGATTAGTGAAAAGCGGCAAAGTGACACCTGAGGTCATGGTAGGCCGCACCGAAATATGCCTATCTTTATCAGCATCACAACGTTGTATGTCTCTGCGTACAGGCATTAAAGTTGTACCATCAACTACATAAGAACAACTTGAATTTGAAACTGGGGTATTGCTTACTGGAGTATAACCATATCCTATTTCATCAAATATATATCCACTTTCTGGATCTTGAGCAATTGCAGAAGAAATGATTAAGAATAAGCAACAAGGGAATAATAGATGTCTTAATAAGACATCCATTTTAGATTTATTTGTGGCCGTGTGGCCGTGTGGCCGTGTGGCCGTGTGGCCGTGTGGCCGTGTGGCCGAAAATAGATGTTTTCATGATACATCAAAATTGTTAGTTAATAATTATCACAAATTTAAGAACAAAAATTGATAATTTAAAAACTTTAACATTTAAACAAAAGCCTATGCTTAGTTCTCTGTATTCTTTTAAAAAAACTAGTACAAATGATTCCAGCCATCAAACTTAATAACCTCCCTCTACCTTAACATGGTATTGGTTATATTAAAGATGAACAGAAAGGCAGTTGGAGAAGCGTATTATTTTGAATCCACACTCACCCATATACTTTACCTCGGATTATAATACCTAGCGCCATAGTAATACAACCCTGTATGCTCATACCCCTGTTTTCTTTTCAAAGGAATTCGCGATTGCAGGGTGTGGGTAGTTTGATAATAATTGCTTGTTTTGGAAACACCCTGCAATTCCAGATCCTGCTCCTTCCCATTAAACCTAAACTCGGTATCGTAGCGGCCGGAGTTGGCGTGCTGGAAAACCAGTGACTTGCCAAAGGGGCTGTAGAAAAAGTGCTGGTATATAAAACCACCTATGTCTGAAACGTATTCGGTGTTGAATGAAGTGCCATATTTTAAATCGTCATACAACATTACATCAATCCTTCCCGCTTCAATATATCTATAACATTTTCCTCAGACATGTTTACAAGTTCTGCAATATCGTCCAATTCAAGACCTTTCTTGAACGCCAAAACAACCGTTTCAACTTTGCTTTTTTCAATTCCTTTCTCCACACCTTCCATAAAAGCGGTATCAATCGTAGAATCCCAAATCCGCTTGCTTTTATTGAATCGTTCATACTCCTGCTTTTCCTTGGCATTCATGGCTTTATACTTTAGTTGTTCCGATAACAAAGATAAGATTTTTTTGTCACATGATGCGGGGAGTTCAGAGTTTTTGAAATAATACACCCAGTCCTCCAAGGGCGAACGCGAAACATCGTTGAAATTGTTGATTTTGATGAGGTAGTATTCGGGAAATAATTCCTGCGGTGTAGCCTTCGCGTAAGCTTGCTGTTGTAGTGCACTCAATTCAAGCTCGTCTCGAACGTTCATACCGGTGAAAACCGTTTGGCCATGATAGAGATAATCTTTACCATGGCCGAGGTTGAAGTAAACCAAGCTCACCGAAATGACTTTCTTGACTTTCTCATATTTTTCTCCCGTTTTTAAATGCTCAGCCAATACTTTTGATACACCGTACAACATACGTTGAAAGTAATCGGCTTGGTGGAAAAATTGAACTTCGATAATGACCAAATCGCCGTTGTTGAGCTTACACAAAACGTCCACCACCACCATCTTATTATTTGCAGACTCTCGGTTGGATTCTGATTCGAGGAGCGACTCTACTTTCACTTCCTTTTTCAATAACACCGAAAGAAAGCCTTCTAAAACTTTGAAATCTGCTTTCTTACGTAACAGTCGCTTAATCGCCCAATCAAAACTTACATAGGTTCTTTTTTCAATATCATCTTGTTTCATTATGTAATAATTTATAAGCATTATACTACAATTACAAATATAATATAAATCTTATTTTTTGCAAAATGAAAAAGGATATTTGAAATATCTAATTTTAT
>PXCK01000057.1 GCA_003566635.1 Balneolia bacterium
ATGTGATAGCCGGTGCGCAAATGGCAGCCCAGAACCCGGGACGGGTAGAGTTTGCAGTCTACCACGGTTCTACCGATGCGCCTGCCGTAGATGTGGTAACGGGCGGTTCGGTACTGATTCCAAATCTGGCTTATACCGATGTGACCGAATACCTGCAAGTAGAAGCCGACAGCTATATACTTGAAATTCAGCCTGCCGGAAGCGGCGAAACGGTGCTGGTATTCGAAGCCGACCTGAGTACGCTCATGGGACAATCGGTTCTGGTACTTGCCAGCGGTTTCCTAAGCCCGGCAGATAATCAGGATGGGGCAGCCTTTAGCCTGATAGCGGTACTTGCCGACGGTATGGTAGTAGAACTACGAAACGCAACCAGCACGGGCGAGTACGATGGTGAACTGCCAATGGAGCTGACGTTAGACCAGAACTACCCGAACCCATTCAACCCAACGACCCAGATACGCTACGCCCTGCCGGAAGCTGGGACGGTACGATTGGAAGTGTACAACGTGATGGGACAACGCGTGGCAACGCTGGTAGATGGGTCGCAGAACGCAGGCTGGCACACAGTTAGCTTCGATGCACAAGCGCTGAGTTCGGGAATCTATCTGTACAGACTGCAAACAGGTAATGAGGTACAAGTAAGAAAGATGATGCTGGTGAAATAAAGCCCGTACATCAACCCAAACAATCTAAAGAAAAGCCGTGGCGGTCATCCTGCCACGGCTTTTTTGTGTTTACACTGCAGGCGATTTTTGAGAAGTATAGAATGGTTAAGTTTTCTGGACAGCAGACAGCAGACAGCAGACAGCAGACAGCAGACAGCAGACAGCAGACAATGAACCGTTCACACAATTATATAACATACTTTTTAAATGAAAGATGATTGCCATAGAGTTTTATTTCAAATACCACATTGCATATGAAATATGATTTTGGTATTTAGAATTTTTATCAATCTTAAATCACGTAGTATGACTGTTGTTACATTTATCAAGCTTATTATTCTAACAATTTTCTTTTTTAGCTTTAACCCTGCAAATGCCTATGTAGAATATGTTGAGGCAGAATTACAGAATGTAATTCCCGATGATGCAGAAGTACTGGAAGGTCTTTTTAATGTGCATATTTCAGGCGATAAGATATATTATGAAATTCCTGAATACATGCTTGGACGAGATATGGCAATCTTAAGCAGAATTGCAAGAACAGCCGAAGGGCTTGGTTGGGGCGGTGACCGGTTGGCTCCTCAGCAGGTGGTGAAGTGGGAGAGAAGGGGAGATAGAATCTTATTAAGAGGTGTAACCTACAACAATACAGCAGATGAATCTTTGCCGATATATCAAGCAGTACAAAACTCGAACTTTCCTACCATAATCGAAGCATTCGATATTATAGAAGATAATGGAAGTTCTGTAATCATAGATGTAAGTGATTTATATTTAAAAGATTCCAGACTTTTTGGGCTACAAAACAGACATCGACAGCAATATTCGGTAAGAAGTTTAGACAGGAACCGATCATTTTTGGAGTTTGTCCGAGCCTTTCCTGAGAATATCGAGGTGCGAACAGTATTAACCTACAACGCAGATAACCCACCTTCCCAACAAAGAACCGGTACGATTTCGATTGAAGTGAACCATAGCATGATACTGCTCCCTGAAGAACCTATGCGACCAAGGCTGTTTGATGAGCGTGTTGCAATGATTAGTATAAATCAAACAGATTATGGGGATGAAGCTCAGTTTACGAACACAAAAAGATATGTTGCGAGATTTAGACTTGAGCCATCAGATGAAGAAGCCTACATGAGGGGTGAACTTGTAGAACCTGTTAAACCGATAATTTTTTATGTTGATCCGGCAACCCCGGAGGAATGGCGTCCATATTTCATTGAAGGGATTAATGAATGGAATGTAGCTTTTGAAGCTGCAGGATTTAAAAATGCAATAAGAGCTGAAATGGCACCGGAAGATGATCCTGATTTCAGTTTGTTGGATGCTCGTTATTCGGTAATCAGATATGTTGCCAACCCGATTCATTCGGCTAATGCCGGTCCGGACGTAATTGACCCTAGGTCGGGAGAAACTATTCGTGCTCACATCAATATGTATCATAATGTAATGAAAAGATTACATTGGTGGTCTATGAGCCAAACAGGACCAAGAAATCCCGAGATACAAAAGCCACACTTATCTACAGAAGAAATGGGAGAATATTTGCGTTATGTTGTATCTCATGAACTTGCCCATGCACTTGGATATCCACATAACCAAAGAGGAAATACAGCTTATTCTATTGAAGACTTACGCAATCCGGAGTTTACGAATCAATATGGGAACTCATCTTCGGTAGTTGGTCGTACCAGATTTAACTATGTTGCTCAACCTGAGGATGGCGATAATAGAGTGCACAGAAGTGTCGGTGAATATGATATTTGGTCGGTTAAGTGGGCATATTCATGGTTGCCTCAGGTTGATACACCGGAGCAGGAATTACCAATTTTGAACGAGTGGATTTTAGAACGTGCTGATAACCCTGCAATGCAATTTGGTTATGGTCGGGGTGATTTTGATCCAACCCAAACTACCGAATCGATTGGTAATGATTGGGTAAGAGCAAGTGAACTCGGCATGAAAAATCTACACAGAGTTGTACCAAACCTTAAAGACTGGATGGGTGAAGAAGGGCAACCGTATGATGAAATAAAGATGCGATACATGCAGCTTTACGTTCATTGGGGGAGAATGACAGAACGTATTATAACAGCAATTGGTGGATCAAGGCAAGAACATAAACGATTTGGACAGGAAGGTCCTGTTTATACTGCAATATCTAAGACTGAGCAAAAGCGGTCGATGGTGTTTTTAGACGAACATTTATTTTCTACACCTGAATGGTTACTTGATAAGGATCTATTAAGAACATTTGAACATGTTGGAACTGTAGAACGGGTTCGATGGTATCAAACAACCGGTTTAAATATGCTGTTAGCTCCACACAGACTTGAAAGATTGGTAGAACAACATGCAATGTTGGGAACAGAAGCTTATAGTCCGGCAGAAATGTTCGATGATTTAAGAGTAATCATTTAGTCGGAGTTAGGTGCCGAAGAAAACATAGATACCTATCGAAGAAACTTACAGCGAGCATATATGGATCGGATGGAGTATCTATTAACCGAAGCCTCTGCTGATGCTCCAAACCCGCCCGGGGATTATCGTCCGGACATAGGTATGGAGAACCTTCGAACAACTTTTCATATTCAGCAATCGGATATCCGACCATTAGTTTTTGAACAACTCAAACAGCTTCGAAGCGAAGTAGAAAGAGCATTAAGACGTGCTGATGATCGTTTTACAAAAACTCATTTAGAATATATTTTAATGCGATTAAACCGCTTAGTGTAGTAAGGTTTTATTAATCAGAAGGTGTTTGTTTATTATATATCATAATAAAATATAAATTATGAAATATAATCTTGATGATTTATATTCAGAGAGGTCGCAGATGCGACTTCTTTTTTAAAGTATTTTGTAAGCGCTTACAATGAGTCTGTATATTCAATTTTTTAATAATATAGAATGTACTGCACTTGTCAGGCGGATTTAATATATTAAAAATTGTAATTCGACATGGCGTTAGGCTCAAAATATAACTACTAACTTTTCAGCATAAAAAATCACAGTAAAATCATTAGGTTATGAGACATTTAATTACGACCGTATTAGTCACTTTATTAACTGCAGTTTCTCTACAAGCACAACAGTTTGATATTGCATTTACAGTATCCGACCAAAGTGGCAACAGTCAGGAAATTGTTGTGGGGATTGACCCTGCAGGAACGACGGACTTTAATGAATCATTGGATATCTTATTACCTCCAGCCCCACCTGCAGGAGCATTCGATGCACGTGTAGTTATTGAGTCTAATGCTTATCGTACCAAGTTTTTACCTAATGACTTGGGGATAAAAAGTTTTCCTTTAGAATATGCACCCCAAACCGGTGGTGAACCAATTAATATATCCTGGAATCCAGGAACTTTACCTTCAGGATGGGTAATCCGTTTTGTTGATAGCGTAACTGGTGATTTGTTTAGTGCTGATTTAGCTGGGTTAGGCGGTAGTTTTGACGCTACGGATGCTATTGTTGAAGATGGATTGACGATACTTATGGTTCCCATTTCAGATGAACCTTCATTTGATCCGGCTCCGGGCGAATTTACAGATCAGGTAACGGTAACGATGACAACATCTACGCCGGGCGGTTCAATTTACTACACAACCGACGGAAGTGACCCTGACGAAACCTCAACCCTTTACACCGATCCCATCGAAGTAACGGAGACGACCGAATTCCGCGC
>PXCK01000246.1 GCA_003566635.1 Balneolia bacterium
AACATGATGAAATATTTTAAATAAAACTTATTAGAGTTCGGCAAATTATACAAAGGTTTAGCTTGAAAGTCCTTTGGTCATTTAACCACTGATTAAGCAGATTAGCGCGGATTAACCTCCCTGTTGGGAGGCAGGCGCAGATTAATTTTCTCAAAGTGAAATGAACTTAATAAGAACAGTATGCATGAGATTGATAAAACTGAAGAATAGTTTGTGTAGTTAATCGGATTTAAAGTAGGTTCATTTAGGTGAAGGAGTAACTATATTTGAGTGCAAATTAATCAAGTGAAAAGATTTTTTATACAAAGGATAACATTACAGCACCTCAAAATAAAAACTCCCCCTAATCAATTTGTGAAACAGACTATTTGCCTATTTATTAAAATAATTTAATCTTATATTCGTTTTCATTCTTTACTTATTACGCATAGCATGATTTTGAAAGAAGATAGCAATCGAATACTTACTGAAGAGCAAAATAGGGTTAAGGCATTAAATAATTTAATGTTGGATTTTCACGAGTTGGGTAATCAAATACAACCAATAGTTAAACTGGTTGCCAGATTAACCGGTGCCAAGTGGGTCTTGTTAAATATTTTAGACCAATCTAACCAATGGACTATTTCGAGTAGTGATAGGTTTTTCTATGGTATGCCAAAAGAGAAGACCGTTTGTCAATATACCATAAAGTCAGATAGCCCACTCGAGATTAAAAACCTTAAAGAAGATGATAGGTTTAAAGGTAATAGTCTGATTATGAATAACAAGCATATTAAATTTTATTATGGGATTCCATTTTCGGTGGATGGGAAAAATAATATTGGAAGCCTGTGTATGTTATCCCCTAATCAAATCGCTATTGATTCTATTTTGAAAGAGACTTTAGAACTTGCTGTTGATCAGGTTGTTGAAATATTCAGACTACATTCTGAGAAAAATCGCCTTCGACAAAAAATGAAAGAAAATCGTCGACAGTTTGATTTATCTGTTCATGATATAAGGAATCATATTGCAGTTATACATGGTTCATCGGAACTCCTTGCTGAACAGTGCAGGCCCAATACTGTATTAGATGGCATAGATTTAACGGAAACAATACAGAAAAGTAGTAAAGCTGTTATGGATTATATGCTTAACTATAAAAGTATAATTCGTGAGGGTATTCAATTTAAGTTGGTGATATTAGAAGATCTTAAAGAAAAATTACTCCGCTACTACTCCGATCAAGCTGAAATTTCGGGTGTTAATCTAAATATTGGCGTAGAAAAAAACGAAACGAGGATTTATGTTAAAGTCCCTCAGTTTATGCAATTGATTGGTAATTTTATCACGAATGCTATTAAGTTTACCCCGGAGAATAAAAACATCCATGTATTTCTAAGACTCGAAAAGGCAGAATCAAAAGGTGGGATAGATGATTATTTACTTTTAGTACAAATACAAGATGAGGGAATAGGGATTCCACCTGATGACGTACTTGCGATTCAGTCATTTAATTCACCTAAATCAAGAAAAGGTCTAAGAGGTGAAGCTTCAAATGGTACAGGCATGCAAGTTGTCTTTGACTCTTTGGAAAAAATGCAAGCTCGCTTGCATGTGGAGTCTTTTCCAGGAGAAGGGACACTTTTTGAAGTAGCTATACCATGTTCTTCAAAAGCAGACTAATTTCCAAAGTCTTCACTTTGTTAGATAAAAAACCCTTGGATTACGATTGATGCAATTATAAATCTTTTATTTCTTGTTCGCTTAGCTCGTAAATTTTGCCATTTTTGAGCTTAAGAGTTCTGTGGGGAAACGACTTAACTAAATCATAATTATGAGTAACGAGTAAAATGGCCATTCCACGATTATTTATTTGCTCCAGAAGTTGAATAATAGAACGAGATGCTTCGGGGTCTAAATTTCCTGTTGGCTCATCTGCCAACATAATACGTGGTTCGTTGGCAAGTGCTCTGGCAATTACAACCCGCTGTTGTTCCCCACCTGATAAATCACCCGGCATGTTGGCGTGTTTGTGGCTCAGACCAACTAAGGCTAAACATTCAAGTACTCGCTTTTTAATAAAACTACGCTTATTGCCGGTTACCTCAAGTGCAAAAGCAACGTTTTCATACACTGTTCGGTCGGGTAATAACTGAAAGTCCTGAAATACAATACCTAAACTTCTTCTAAGCATGGGAACTTCTTTTTCCTTTAGACGCGGTACATTAAATGTTCCAACTTGTACATCGCCATAACGAGGTAAAAGATCCCTGTACAAAAGTTTCAAAAAAGAACTTTTACCGGCACCGGTGGTCCCAATCAAATAGCAGAAATCGGTACTCTTAAGCGAAAAGTCAAGATCATCAAGAATAATTCTATTATCCAACTCAACTGTAACATTTCGCATATCGATTACAAAATCTGCCATTATGCAAGTACCATAGTTATACGTTCGCTATTACTGTTCGCATTAATTAAATCAAAATCTTCGTAAGTAGCAATAATTTCAAAGTCTGATTTTTCAATAATCGCTTTCATTTCGTCAAACTCGTAAACACGCTGACGATGAACTTCTTTTTCCCGGCTCAATACGGTTGTTTTATCTTCGTCTAACTGCTCAATTTCAAACTCATTGATGTGAAGTTTTTCTGTTGGCATATAATAACTGTTTCGCTCATAGCGAACATTATCCGGTGTGATTCCCTCCGAACTAAGAAGCTTCTCCACATATTCAGAATGTTTTTGGGTAGTAAAATCGAAAATAAGAATAGCATCATCGTTCATCACCTTTCGAACATTACTTAGCATAGCAAGAATATCTTCCTCTTTGAGCAGGTAATTAACGGTGTCAAATAAAATAAATACAACGTCAAAGGTTTCATTTAGATTAATATCAAGGAAATCAATTTGTTTCCAAATAATACTCATTCCTCTAAAAGTTGCAATTGATTTTCCAATTTCCAGCATTTCAGCTGATTTATCGGAAGCTGTAATGTCGTAACAGTCCAGCTCTTCTAAATACATTGCAACTTTACCCGTTCCACATGCAAGTTCGAGAAGGCTAATGGCTTCGGGGTGATGTTCCTGGATGATGGCATCAATAAAATCTGCCCAGTCTTCATAATCTACATCTTTCATAATCTCATCGTAGATTTTAGCCAGGCTGGTATAAACCTCTGTTTTTTTATTGGACATGGTAGCTGATTTGCAATATGTTAAGTGTGTTAAGAGTTAATTTTGTAAACTGCATTTTTGGCTAAATCAAAAGCTGTTTGAATGGCCTGAATCATAGAACCTTCATTTGCTATACCTTTACCAGCAATATTGAAAGCTGTGCCATGATCGGGTGATGTTCTCACAAAAGAAAGTCCTAAGGTTGTGTTAACCCCTTTTCCAAATGAGAGTAACTTAAATGGTATTAATCCCTGATCGTGATACATAGATACAATAGCATCTGCTTCTTTATAATATCCGGAAGCAAAAAATGCATCAGCCGGGTGTGGACCATTTACATGAATTCCCTCTTTTTCAAGAAGTTTAATTGCCGGCTCAATAATTGTAATTTCCTCTTTGCCTAAAATTCCACCATCTCCGGCATGTGGATTTAAACCTAATATGGAAATTTTTGGCTTTTCTAAACCAAATTGATCTACTAACGTTTTAAATAAAACTTTAGTTTTTGCGACAATTAGGGATGAGGTGATATGCGTAGCTACTTTTGCAATGGGTATATGTATAGTAAGAGGAATAACTCTAAGACTGTCGTTAATTAGAGCCATCAAGAACTCAGGATTGCCGTCTTTTTCAGCCAGATATTCCGTATGACCCGGAATATCATAACCTGCAAGATTAACAGCTTCTTTGCTAATAGGAGCCGTGACCACTGCGGATGCTTTGCTACTTAAACATAACTCAATAGCCTTATTGACTGACTGCATGGCTAGTTTACCTGCTTCAGCTGATAAAACTCCCGGCTTCGGCACGAAATTATCTAAACACTTAAGAAAAGAAACGGGATAATGAGTTGCTTCCTCAACCGAATCGATTTCCGGTATGTTCGAAATGTTAATACCGGTTGATGCTGAATAAAACTCGAAAATGGATTTATTTCCTAAAATCACCAAAGAGACCGGTATATTTATTTTAGCGGCGGATTTTAGGATGATTTCAGGTCCAATTCCGTTTACATCTCCGCTGGTAATAGCTATTAATGGCTTAGATGGCATTTAAAACTACATTAGATAAAACGGATTCATCTGTTGAGGCTGACAAACGAAAACCATGAGATTCCAATACGAGTAAACGATGGGATGGCATTAGTTAGAAAATTCTTATAATGAATTCGGTTATGTCGTTTGTTTATTATCAAATAATAATAATGATAATATTTTAACAAATGAAAATCAATCGCAGAGCTTTGATTTTGATATGAATTGATGAAAGAGGCGTTCGGAATTGTTCTTAAAGAAACTTTCTTGTTCTTTCAGCAAAAAAAAGTGATTAGAGGAACTTTTTTCTAAATTAATTGTTTAAACAAATACAGTTTGAACAATTAACACTAAATTTATTTTTACAATGAATACTATTAAGGAAAAAGTTGACTATCTGAACGAAGCAATCTTAAGTGGAAAAGCTTTAGAAGCTTTTGACAAATTATACCACGATGATGTAAAAATGAGCGAAAATGGTCGCGATTGGAGGGAAGGCAAGCAAGCTTGTCGTGATTTTGAAGTTGAGTTTTTTGGAAATATTACAGCACTACATGGAGCTGAAGTAAAGAACGTTGCTGTTGGCGAAAATGTTAGTATGATCGAAATGTTTTGGGACTACGAACACAAAGAGTGGGGTCGAAAAACATTTACCCAAGTAGGAGTTCAAGAATGGCAAGACGGTAAAATCATTAAAGAAACTTTTTATTACGGCTAATCATTTGTTGGTTCAGCTTCTTTGAAAGTTTCGAACAATAGATTATTATAAGGCCATCCGTTTAAACGAGGTGGCCTTTTTAAAAAAAGTTTTTAATATGACTGAAAAAATAGAGAGAGAATTAGATCAGCGAAAATTTCGCAACGAAAAGCACAAAGCTGTTGTCAACCTTGTATATACATACAATATGATTAGCGAGCGGCTTCAAGAAATTTTCAGTCGGGAAAACCTCACCATGCAACAATTTAATATCCTTAGGATATTGAGAGGGAACCATCCTGAACCTTGCACAAATTCACATGTTAAGGAACGCATGTTAGATAAAAATTCTGATGTTACCAGAATTGTAGATCGACTGATAAAAAGGGGGTTGGTTGAGAGATGTTCATCCGAAAAAGATCGTAGAAAGGTAGCTATCAGTATTACAGCTAAAGGTTTAGAAGCTTTATCCAGATTGGATGATTACAAACATCAGGAAGATGCAATAATGGATAACCTTACCGATGAACAAGTTGCTTTACTTAACAGTCTGTTAGATGAGCTTAGGGGATAGCTTTTATTAAAGATTAAGATTCAATAAGTGTATCACTTCTGTTTCCCCACTCTTCCCAGGAACCTTCATACGCTCTTACACTATCATATCCCATTAGTCGGAGTGTAAAATAAGCATGTGATCCGCGAACGTTTGATTGGCAGTGAGTAATGACTTCTTTGTCAGGGGTAATACCTTGCTCGGCTAACATGGCAGTAATCTCATCGAAAGACCTGAAAAATGGAATACCTTCGCTTTCCATAAATTTGATCCACTCTATATTAACTGCACCGGGAATTCTGCCGCTTCTATCAGAGAATTCCCGTTCACCTATGTGCTCCTCGGCCGTACGGGCATCAAGTATCACAAAGTCATCCCGGGTATCGGAGTTGAGCACATCAATTATAAAACTTACATCACAGGTTCTTTCAACTATAATGTCAGTTGAAAAGTTGCCGGTTGTGACCTCTCTTGCTTCGTTACTTTCTTCAAAACCTAAAGCTTGCCAAGCTTGAAACCCGCCATTTAGTATTCGCGCATTTCCAAATCCGTTTAACTCCAGTGCAAAAAATAAACGAGCGGAGTTTAAAGAGTTTCCGTCATCATAAATAATTACTGAAGATTCGTTATTAAGGCCAATAGATTGCATTAGTTCCTGAAAGTCTTCAGAATCAATTAGGAAACTTGCAATTTCTACGTCTCCATCTACCAGAGCGGGGCTTCCGCCAAACCAAACTGAACCGGGTATATGACCATCTTCAAATCCATCAGGACGCATATCAATAATTAATTGATTATCTACATTTAATTGTTGATTTAGCTCAAAAGCGGTAATAAGGAGATGTTCGTTTGGGTATGTTTGATCTGCAGAATTGGCACGTGCTACATTGATAACAAAAAGTGCTGATAAGAGTAAGACAGCGATAGATTTCATAATTCAAGTTGTGTTGAGGTCAATTTAGTTTACAATTTAAGAAACTTATACGAATGATTTGAACGTTCCGGAGTTATTGTTGGTAGTACTTATTTAACCCGAATTATTCACAAAAGAATGAAATTTAAATCTTATACTACTAAAAATACTGTATATAGAAAAATACCACACTCACTCAAATTTAGGTGTGGTTATAATGCTGCACTCCGAGCAAAGCGATTCCTGCGAAGCGTACCGAACGAAGTGATTCTCGCAAAGCGCAATTCCATGCTAGCTTCGTTGAAGTTGAAAAAGTCATGCTCAGGGTACTATGGTACCCTTCCGCTGATTTTCCACCTTCGCCTTGCTACCAAGAAAATTTTTTAGTTAATAATCCGTGTTAATGAAATTGAATTCGAATTTCAAACATCCGAGAATTTAATAGGAGCTAAAGAGTTTTTTAGCAGATGTAGATCAAATTCATTTCCTTAGTGACAGGTACCCTTTTTGGTCACATAAAAAAAGCAAATAGCAAAGTTCTTCTCTATTACCCCGGAAGTTTATACAAAATTCTGTAAGGGGTATTAAACATTAAATTCAAAAGTCTAAGCTAAATTAAAAAAAGCATTTAACAGAACTACGGAATAAAAACCTTCCTTTTTCCAAAAAAAAGATTTTCTTTTGAGTATTGAAAGGTCTTATATTTAGTGCTCTCTCAAGAAGGGGACTGTAGCTCAGTCGGTAGAGCAACGGACTGAAAATCCGTGTGTCGGCGGTTCGATTCCGCCCGGTCCCACTTGAATTAAAGCCTTGATTAGCTTTTTGCTTTTCAAGGCTTTTTTATTTTTGTTTAATATTTAAAAAATGAGCCAATCCACCCGCATATTAATGCTATTAGGAACATCTAAACTCATCTAGTATTTTAATCGGTACTGCTCTGTGGAGCTGCGTTAATACAAAACGTCTTCAATTATAATTTTTTATGCTTCAATTTACTATTGAATCGATTGGATTTGCCTGTTTAACAATACTTGGTACTGTAGTTTCAATTTATCTCTTAAACCTCAAGAATAAAACTAACCAAACCTGGTGGTTTACTTTGGGGTTCATTAGCAGGACATTTTTTTATACTTGTCTTCTACTAACTTTTTCTGTTCAGGCGAGCTGGCATTATGTGTTTATTCCATCATTTTACATTTTTGTGATTGTTAGTCACATTTTCACTATCCAATTTTATTATCTCTTACAAGATGACATCTTTCCTAAAGAGCGAAAAATTGTATTGTATGCATCTATTGGTATAACAGCCTTTTTGTCCATTTTAATGTTGTATGACGTGTTTTTTACACCTCATCCACATTTTACCCCTATCCTATGGATCAGTTTGCTCATTGTTTTTAACAGTTTATTTATGCTTGTTTTGTTGATAAGGAAATACCTTTTTAGTATAGATTATCAACTATCTGCGCTTTTTTCTCAATTTATTAAGCCTAAAAATGAAAACACAAAAGCGTATGTAGCTTTTATTTGGGTTACTGTCATTTTAATTGCTGTCACTTTTGTTAATATTTTTCGAGACACCGGATTATTGCCTTTCACAATTTTCAATATTTTGTTTCTAACCCTTTCTTTGCTTTTACTATATGGGTTTGTATATGCGTTCATCAATCATTCCGGTCAGGAAACATCCATATCTATTAAGCTTGTTACACTTTCGTTAGCAACTGTTATGGCTATTTTAGGCACGAGTGTATACTTGGTGTATTCGCAAGACCAAATAGCTCGGGATATCAATAATATAATTCCAGCAAATGAAACTATTATATTCGACCGGCAATCTGATACAGATTTCAGAGTTCGGCAAACGGCATATTTTTACAGTCCACTTTTAGGTGAACGGGTCGAAGTAGAAGAAGGCGGGGCATTAGAGATAGATTTGGGTTTTGAGTTTCCATTTTTTGATCATAGTTGGACTACAGGCTGGTTACATTATGCAGGTACAATATCGTTTGGTGAAAGGGTTCACACACCTAATACACGAGCCGTGCAATATTATGATGTATTTTTTCGGGATATATTGGATAGCACCCCGAAAATTATAGCGAATATGATTCCTTATGATAATATTCGAACAGGTGTTATTTATGTGAACAGAGGTGAAAATGAAATTACAATAACGTGGTTTATCGACCCTACCACACGAGTTGCAACACCCGAAACCGTTCAGTTGTATCTAAATAGCAGGGGACAAATTCAATTTAGAAACCCTGTAGAAAGCCCACCATTGATTAGCGCATTGCGGGGTATTCACTCAGGAACGGATCAAACAAACGTAAGTCATATTCAGTTAAGTACGATTTCTGCATCGGGCCGGTTAGTTGGTACAGTTGTTGACAATTTTAAGAAGCGATACACAAATTATTCCCACATAAGATTAACTAACTTTATGTATCAATTGGCATTCGCTTCCATAGTGATTGTATTTGGTTTTCCGGTTTTATTTAAAAACAGCATAATAAATCCTCTGGAAAATCTTCAAAAAGGGGTTGAGGAAATTGATGCAGGTAATTACGACATACAGTTAGAAATATCGTTGAATGATGAGATTGGTTCACTTACCAGGGGGTTTAATCGGTTGGGGATATCACTCAAGGAGGCTCAGCAACAACTTGTTGATTATGCTCAAAATCTTGAGCAAATGGTAACAGACCGTACTATAGAACTAGAAAAGTTACTCAATCAATCTAAAATTGAAATGGCAGCCGACAGAGTAAGAGCAGAGATTTCGGGTATGCGAAACGTATCGGATGTGGAAATGGTAATGCCATTAGTTTGGAAAGAACTTACCAATTTAGATATTCCATTTTTTAGATGCGGATTATTTATTTTTGATGAAGATAACGAAACTGCATTGATGAGGCTTACCAACCCAAATGGAAAACCACTTGTTACAGCTAATTTAGCTTATGATGATTTAGGATTGATACGTCCGGCGGTTAAATTTTGGAAAAATAATGAGATTTATAAAGATTTTTGGACAGAAGAAGACTTGCTGAAGTGGACAAGTTCAATGATAGAAAAAGGGGTTATTTCTGATCTTGAGCATTACTTAGACGCAAAAAAACCACCGGAGCAAACCCATCTTCAGTTTATACCTTTTATGCAAGGTATGATATACATTGGAAGCCGGAATCCTTTAGAAAAAGACCATTTAGAAACGATTCAACGCCTTGCAAAAGCATTTTCGGTGGCCTACTCCAGATACGAAGATTTTTTAAAGCTTGATGAAAAAAACCAAGCAATTTCAAAAGCCCTTGAAGATTTACAAAACACTCAGGAGCAACTGGTTCAACAAGAAAAACTAGCGAGTTTGGGTCAATTAACTGCCGGAATTGCTCATGAGATCAAAAATCCGCTTAATTTTGTGAATAATTTTTCTGAACTATCAATTGAACTAATAGAAGAGATTCGTGAGGAATTGGCTGGTGAATCAATAACTGACAGTTCAACGATATCAGAAATCCTGGATGATATTGAAGCAAATCTCAAAAAAATCTACGAGCATGGGTCAAGAGCGGATAATATTGTAAAATCGATGTTACAACATAGCAGGGGAGGTACAGGTGAGAAAGAATTAACGGACATAAATCAACTTGTAAAAGAGTTCGTAAACTTGTCGTTTCATGGAATGCGTGCAGGCTCAAAAGTTATCACTGCCACATTAGATTACGATTTTGATGAAAAAGTCGGGCATATACCCGTTATCACAGAAGATTTTTCCAGGGTAATATTAAATATCTGCAATAACGCATTCGATGCTATGTACGAAGTTGCAGAAAATCCGTCAAAGTATGGGAAGGGAGAAGAACCGTACAAACCTAAACTGCGGATTTTTACCAGAACTTCAGGAAATTCGGTAATTATTGGAATTGAAGACAATGGGCCCGGAATCCCAAAGGGTGTACGTGATAGAATATTACAACCTTTCTTTACTACCAAAAAAGGTACAGAGGGTACAGGGCTTGGACTCAGCATTACAAATGATATTGTAAAAGCGCATGGAGGAAACCTTGGGATTGAGTCGGAAGAAGGGCGTGGTACCTTATTTATGATCAAACTTGAAAGAACATAACGAATGAAATTACTGCTATTGTTTTTGACGATTTGCTGCATGTTGGCTACCCCCTTAATCGTGAATGAATCGATTTCTAACCCTGAGGATAAAATTCTAAAGGTAGTTGAGCAGTTTTTTGAATTCATGGAAACACAAAACGTTGAATTGGGTGATTCGTTAATGCTCGATGAAACAGTTTTTGTTGCAAAGAATCTTGAAAATGGAACAGTAAGCCGATTTACTAAAGAAGATCATATTAGAAATGTTGCATCAACCGAAGGGATAGTTGAGCGAATTTGGGATGTTAATATTTCTAATAATGATGACCTTGCATCAGTTTGGACTGAGTATGACTTTTATGTAAATGGGGTATTTAGCCATTGTGGTACCAATTTGTTTAATTTAATCATGGTGAATGATGATTGGAAAATAGCCGGTGCTGTGTTTACAGTACAAAGAACAAACTGTCCTGAAAGTCCATTAGGTTTATTTGGGGATTAGTTTCGGAAAAAGGATATCTTTAAAGCTTAAAATTAAAACTTGTTTAAGAATGTCCTTCAAAGATCCCGTAAAAAAAGCGCTGTTAATAAGTCTTGGCGTTTCATGTATTTCACTATCACTTAAGATTGTTGCATTTTTCGTAACGGGGTCAACCGGTGCATTAGCTGATTCTGCAGAATCGGTAGTGCATTTGTTTGCAGTCATTTTTGTGGTATACGGATATTATTTAAGTCTCAAACCGGCAGACGATAACCATCATTATGGTCATGAGCGTATAGAGTTTATTACCGTAGGTGTTGAAGGTGCGATCATTATTGGAGCAGGAATAACCATTCTCTATCATGCTGTTATGGCCATGATTTATGGGGTTGATATCTCTTCACTTACAACAGGTATTCCACTATTAATTGCAGCTGCTTTAATTAATCTTGTATTGGGTACGTATTTAGTTCGTACAGGTAGGAAACACGATTCCGTTCTGGCAATTAGCAATGGCAAGCACACATTGACAGATGTATGGACAAGTGGAGGAGTAATTATTTCTCTTGCTCTTATTTATTTTACAGGTTGGTTATGGCTGGATATTATCGTGAGTTTGTTAATTGCCGGTTACATTTGTTACGAAGCCTATAAGCTCCTTCGCTATTCTGTAGATGGGCTAATGGATGCCCGAAATGAAATGGTAGATAAAGCTCTTAAGGCTGTACTCAAAAATGAGCTGCCCGGTGGAATTCTTGAGTGGCATCATCTTCGCCACAGAACTTCCGGTAAAACTACATGGGTCGAACTTCATACGGTATTCGAAGATGAAACATCACTAGTTCAGGCCCACGAAGATGCAACCATTCTTGAAAGAAATCTGATTGACGCACTCAGAAATGATGCTGTTGTAACGATACACATGGAGCCTAAAAAAGCACACGATGAGGCGCACGAAATTTTAAAGGGTGCCAACAAGAAAAAATCTCTGGATGATTTTAGTTGATGTACGCCAATCAAGATGATGAGTCAATTATTTAAAAGCCCAATTGCGATTTCTAGGAATTTTCATTGATTACATAATACATTTGTTGATCGTTTAAAAGTGTAATTTTCTAAATAATTCGGGTTATATTTTCCGCCCAACAAACACGAATATTCAACCGTTTTCATGTCTTCATCAAAAATTATTGGGCTTATTGCCGATCAGCTTTCAATTCCTTCAAAAAGTATAGAAAAAGTTTCCGATTTATTAGAAGAAGGAGCTACCATACCATTCATCGCCAGATACCGTAAAGAAGTTACAGGCTCATTAGATGAAGTTCAGCTGAGAGATATAAGGGATAAACTCGACTATTATACCTTGTTAGAGCAAAGGCGGGAAACGATATTAGAATCCATCAAGAAACAGGAAAAACTAACCCCTGAGCTTGAAAAAGCAATTCTTGGTGCAACTGATTTAACAACGCTGGAGGATCTTTATCTACCTTACAAGCCAAAGCGCAAAACGAGGGCATCAGTTGCAATTGAACGTGGTTTGGAGCCTTTAGCTGATCTAATTTGGGAGCAGAAAACAACCAAAGGTGATGCGATAGAACTTGCGGGTGCTTTTATAAACCCGGATTTAGAGGTGCCAGATGCGGAATCAGCCCTTAATGGTGCGCGGGATATTGTTGCGGAAAAAATTAGCCAACATCCTGAAGTTCGTGATATGCTGCGCTATCAATTCCGAAATTTCTCCAGTTTAGTCGCCAATAAGACAGAGGACGATAAAGATGAAGCAAGAACCTATGAAACCTACTACAAATTCAATCAAAAGGTGAAATTCATCAAACCGTATCAAGTTCTTGCTATTGACCGGGCAGAAAGAGAAGGTGTGCTTAGCGTGAAGTTGGATGTTTGGGAAGATCGCGTACTGGATGAAATAGACTCAATCATCATAGAAAATGATGATAGTATTTTTGTAACGTACCTCGAAGAGGCCGTTGAAGATGCATGGAAACGTCTTCTGAATCCTTCAATTAGCAGAGAAATTAGAGGTGAACTCACCGAAAAAGCAGGAGAACATGCCATTTCCATGTTCGCCGAGAATGTGAAAAATCTTTTATTACAACCTCCGTTTTCCACTAAAACCATTATGGGTATAGATCCGGCATACCGTACAGGTTGTAAAGTTGCCATCATAGATCAGCATGGAAATTATCTGGAGGGGACAACCATTTATCCAACACCACCTCACAATAAGGTTGAAGAATCTAAGATTATTCTATCAAGAATGGTTGCGACGCACAAAGTGGAACTCATTGCTATTGGCAACGGTACAGGTAGTAGGGAAACGGAATCAATCGTTGCTGATTTAATTGGCGAACTAAAAGGAAAAGATCCCAATCTGGAATTGGCATACTTAGTAACCAGTGAAGCCGGAGCTTCGGTTTACTCGGCATCAGATATTGCAAGGGAAGAATTTCCGGATTTGGATGCTGCACAACGAGGAAATATATCGATTGCCAGAAGAGTTCAGGACCCATTAGCAGAATTAGTAAAAATTGATCCGAAATCGATTGGAGTCGGATTATATCAGCACGATGTTAATCAGGTAAGTCTAATGCGTAGTCTGGGCGATGTTGTAGAAAGCTGTGTTAACCATGTTGGTGTAAATATCAATACCGCAAGTGCTCCTTTGTTATCCTATGTTTCGGGTTTAAGCAAAGTTGTAGCCGGTCACATTGTTAATTACAGATCCGATTTGGGAGGATTCAGCAGCAGGGAGCAACTTCAGGATGTGCCGGGTGTTGGTCCTTTTAGATTCCAACAGGCTGCCGGATTTTTACGAATTCCGGAATCAAAAAATCCATTAGATAATACAGCCATTCACCCTGAGAGCTACGATGCAGCTTTAAAACTTTGCAGTGAGCTGGGAATTGACATTCATAGTCTTGGTAGCAGGAAAGAGGAAATCACTCAAAAGCTAAAAACTTTAAACATTAAAACAATGGCAGCTAAGCTAGGTATTGGAGAGCCTACACTTGAGTTAATTGTTGAAAATTTATTAAAACCCGGTCGTGATCCTCGGGAAGATTTACCAAAGCCGGTGCTTAGACAAGATGTTCTTAAAATGGAAGAACTTAATACCGGAATGAAGCTTACCGGAACGGTTCGTAATGTTGTTGACTTTGGAGCATTTGTAGATGTTGGCGTAAAAGCTGACGGACTCATTCATGTTTCACAACTAAGAACCGATGGTAAAAGAGTAGATAATGTGATGGATGAGGTTGCCGTTGGTGACATCGTTGAAGTAGAGGTTATAAGCGTTGATATACAAAGGCAGCGAATTGCATTAAAACGGGTATAGTCTGATTTGTGGTGTCAAATACCCTTTCTGTACTTCACCGATAGTTACGATTGACGTTCCTAAATTCAGCCCGGCAGTGGAAGATCGATAGTTGGTAAATGCAAAAGTCTTTAAGTGTAATTTATTATGATTTTTTTGGGCTATATTAATTGACATATTGTTGTCTGAAACCCCATTGCTTTTGCAAAGCTATTTCTAAATAATAATCATCTGACCGTGCTGAGACTTGGCCATATTTTTAGTTTTATTTTTATCCTATCTGTAACGGTTTATGCTGCGATTTCTACAGATGATGGAATTGAGACTAATAATCAGGTTGAACAGGTTACTTTTTCGACACCACCGGGTTTTCATAATGCTGCATTTTTATTAAGACTGGAGCATCCTGATCCCAATGCAGTAATTTATTACACACTAGACGGTTCAATTCCAACCGAGCAGTCTAACAAATTCGATAGTCCAATCTCAATTGCTAACCGCACATCAAGGGCTAATTCAATTTCGATGATACCTACAACCAACTGGGATGACCCAGGCAGAGCATGGTTTCCTCCTTCCGGTTTGATTCCTAAGGGTACCGTTATCAGAGCAATTGCAGTTGTGAATGGACAAATGTCGGACGTAGTTACAGGTAGTTTTTTTGTCTTTCCTAATTTTGTGCGAAACTATACCCTCCCGGTTGTATCCATTGTAACCGACAGCTTGTCGCTATTTGGTTTCGATGAGGGTATTTATGTGCCCGGCGTAAATTTTGTTGAAGGATCACCGGGAACCGGTAATTTTAACCAAAGAGGGATTGAATGGGAGCGGGAAGCTCATTTTGAGTTAATTGAGCCTGATGGTATTGGTTCTGTGGATTTGTCGATGCTATTAGGAATACGGATTCATGGAGGATTTACAAGGCGGCTCCCACAAAAAAGCTTTCGCTTATATTCAAGGAGTGATTACGGAAGAAGTCGTTTCGACTATCCAATCTTTCCTGATCAGCCATTCGAAGATTACAATCGTATTCTACTCAGGAATTCGGGTAATGATTTTGGCTCAACCATGTTTCGTGATGCATTAATGCAAGACCTGGTGAGCCATTTAAACGTTGATACCCAAGCTTACAGACCGGCCGAAGTTTTTGTTAACGGAGAATATTGGGGTATTAAAAATTTTAGAGAAAGGTACGATCGTTTTTATCTGGAGCAAGTGTATGGAGTTGACCCCGATAATATTGATTATTTAGAGGCTTTTGGACTTCCGGATGAAGGAACAGCCGATCATTATCAAGCTTTCTTAAATTTCTTGGAAGATGCCGATTTGAATTCACCGGAAGTGTATGAATATGTCCTAACACAAATGGATGTAGAAAACTATTTCGATTATTACACAACTCAAATTTATGCAGGAAACTGGGACTGGCCGCAAAATAATATAGATTTTTGGAGGCTCAAGGTTGATTATAATCCAAATGCACCCAAAGGTTTAGATGGAAGATGGCGTTGGTTGCTATTTGATACCGATCAATCTTTTGACAGAGGAGCCGGCAACGACTTCGATTTTATCGAATATCTTCTGGAAGAAATAAATACGGTTGTTGATTCAGATTGGCCAAATTTTTTATTTCGTAAGTTGATGGAGAATGACCGGTTTAGGTATCAATTTATAAACACGGTGGCCGGACACTTAAACACAGCTTTTATTCCGGAAAGAGTAAAAAATCGTATTGACTTTTTTGCTTCTGTTGTAGAGCCATCTATAGACAGGCAAATCTTTCGATGGGTAAATATGCGTTCCAAGAATGATTGGAATAGACGAATAGATCAAATGAAAGAGTTTAGTGATGCACGTCCCACAGTTATCCGTGAGCAGCTTATGCAGAATTTTGATACAGGATCTCTAAGTTTGCTAACACTTATAGATGATTATTCAGAAATGGGATATGTAAAAGTTGAAGGATTACCAATTAATGGATCTACTCCGGGGGTAAGCTTTTCTGCCGGAAGATGGAGTGGTCTTTATTTTCAGGATGTTCCAATCAAATTGGAAGCAGTTCCTAATGATGGGTTTTGCTTTTCTCACTGGGAGACAAACCGTCCTTCAAACCCTGGTTTCAATCCCTACAGAAAAAATCTTCAAAATATTAATTTAAGTGCTAATGAAACATTTAGAGCACATTTTGAACCCTGTGAAATTCAGGTTGTAGATGATTTTTATTCCCACTTTTGGTTGTTCGACTCGGAAGTTCCAAATAATACAGCACTAACTTTTTTAGAACCGTTTTTTGATGTATTTGGAAATAGTAGCATTGAATATGTGCCTGCCGTTTCTCCATATCCTCCCACCGGAAATTCAACAAATGGAATCATGGATAGGGTAAATGATGCCACAGCCATAAATTATATTGAGGAACTTGTTGGGGTTCCTTTTGCAGAGTCCGATATGAGGGGAATTCGAGTCAGAAATCCGTCACTAACAAATTCGGGAGAAAGTGCACTTATGCTAAATCTGTCGGGCTTGATTGGAAGTGAGAATCAATTTCCGGTTATCGAATTTGCGGCAAACCGAACTTCGAATGGTCAGCGAGGGCTTACATTTGATTACCGTATTGAACAAAACGGTGATTGGATTACAGCCGGACTGAGTGAAACGAATACGGTTTTAACGGAGTCTTACCAATTAGTTAGTGTACTGATAGACGATGAGCGTGTTCTGGAGAATGATGACTTCACATTCAGGATTCGTTTTGCCGGAGATGAATCGGTAAGAAGAGGTACTTCGGGAAATGTTCGTTTTAATAATTTTAGTGTTCGATTTACCGAGGTTGATAGAATACAATTGCCAATACAAACGTCGCTTATTTATCCTGTAGATTCACAAACAAATGTCCGGGTTCAGCCTACTTTAAAATGGAAGCACTCTGATGGGGCTGACTCGTATTTGATTTCGGTTGCTGAGGATGCTGAGTTTCAAACAGTCTTATACCAAAATTTTACCCCTCTGTCCGAAGTTTGGTCGGATACAGTAAGCTATCAAATTGGCACTTCACTGAAGGCTAACAGTAAATATTACTGGAGGGTGATGGCACAAAGTGAAGCAGGCAATGCTGATTTTTCTGAAGTTGAGAAGTTTGAAACACAGAAGAGAGAGGTTGTAAATGAGTTTCAGTTGTATCAGAATTATCCGAATCCGTTTAACTCAACAACTATAATTGAGTTTGAGTTACCGCAGGATACAAACATTACATTGACGGTTTACAACTCGCTAGGTCAAAGGGTAGCAACATTGGCAGAAGGGACTCAGCAGGCCGATTTTTACAGAGTAAGGTTTTCGGCAGAAGGATTGTCATCGGGGGTTTATTTTTACAGGCTGCGAACGGATACCGATGTGCAAACTAAGAAAATGTTATTGCTAAAATAATTTGCGCTAAGTAAACTTTAGCATTGATAAGGTTTGAAAAAAGGATTATTTTAAAAGTCTGTTCAAAACAGCTAGGAGAGATGGCTGAGTGGACGAAAGCGGCACCCTGCTAAGGTGTTGAGCCCTTTACCGGG
>PXCK01000112.1 GCA_003566635.1 Balneolia bacterium
AATGCGCATGAAAGCGAGCCGCATATTAGTCAATCAGCCGTCTGCAACAAGTAGCGGTGGAGCTAGACATAATAGATTGACACCAACAACTACACTCGGTTGTGGAAGTTGGGGTGGCAATATAACATCTGATAATATTTCAGCAAATCACTTGATAAATAAAAAAAGGTTGGCTTTTAGAGTTAGGGTCCCACTTGACACCGAACACCTTTTTAATGAAAATGCTTAATCGATACAACAGAACCACTTTTTTAAAATGAAGACATATAAGATTCCTGAAATATTAGCATATCCGGGTGCTATCAATCAACTTTTGATGGTCTCAAAAAGATACAATGCAAAACGTGTTTTAATTTTCTCTGACCTTGGAGTTTCTAAAGCCGGTATTGTAGACTTAATCAGTGATTTATTCAAAGAAAAGCAAGTTGAAACCCTGGTCGAGTCGAGCATTGATAAAGAGCCCTCAACATCATTTATTGAGTCTATCACTCAGCGCCTCGAAAATTACGACCCGAACCTCATAATTGCTGTAGGTGGCGGAACCCCAATTGATGCAGCTAAAGCAATTTCAATTTGTTTAAAAACAAAAAAAACAGTTCATGACTTTTTCACCCCTGATAATTGCACGAAAAAAGGAATACCCATCATTGCTATCCCTACTACAGCAGGAACAGGCAGTGAAGTAACCCCTATATCTGTACTCACTGATAATAGAGACTCAATAAAAAAGGCCATTGTCTCTCCTTTCATTATTCCAGATACTGCAATATTAGACGCTAACCTTACATTAAAAATGCCCCCACATGTAACTGCTTTTAGTGGTATGGATGCGCTCACTCATGCAATTGAGTCTTACACATCACCAAAAGCTAATGATTTCACTAAAATGTTCTCTCTTAAAGCAATAAAACTTATTAGTGAAAATTTAAAAGTCGTAGTCAATGAAGGCAACAATTATGATGCACGAAACGGAATGTTACTTGGCAGTCTATATGCAGGTATAGGTTTTTCTAATGCCGGGGTTGCTGCCGTTCATGCACTTGCATATCCTGTTGGTGGATTGTTTGATGTACCACATGGTATGGCCAATACACTTCTACTTCCTTATGTAATGGAGTTTAACCTTGACAAGTGTAATGATACCTATAAAATAATTGCTGAAAAGATGCTTAAAAAATCAAATGTATCTGCACAAGATGCCATAGAATTTGTAAAGAGATTAGCCTTAGACTGCGGGGTTGATGATACCTTAAAAACCGTTGGAATTCCTGAAAATAAACTTGCATTTATGGCAAAAGAAGCTTGTTCTATTTCAAGATTAATGGATAATAACCCGAAAACTATTTCTACATCTGAAGCAGAAATGATCTATAAACGAGCTTATAATTCAAGAGCCCAAATTTAACCCGAACTATTCACGAAAGTATGAAACTCATCTCAAAAGCAACGCTTTTTGGACATCTGTACCAGACGGATGCACCAACCTTATAAAATATACTCCCGATGCTAAGCCGGTAGCATCCCATGTAAAAGTGTAGAATCCGCTTAAGAATGTGGAGTTCACCACCTCCCGTACAAACCGACCTTGGGTATCATAAATTTGGATGCGTATTTCACCGGGCTCCGCAACCTGAACAGGAATGTTAGTTGACGGGTTGAAGGGATTCGGGTAATTTTGCAATAGTCGGGTTGATGTAGGCAACTGAGTCGATAAATCGTCGAAACTACCAGCGAATACATCCTTGGAACCAATAATGTAATGATTATCTCTGTCTAAAACGGGCACGCCCGGCATTGCAGGCAATAGTATTTCGGTTTCAAAAGGATAAACATCCGGAGTAAAAACAAGGGTTGTATCGGGCAAGCCATCAAGTGGAACCGTTAATTCCAGCGGGATGTGGTACGAAAAGTTTCCGGGGGCTGATGGAGTCATTTCAAAACGAACCTTTAAGTTAAAAGCGCCGGAACTTATAGGCCTGGTTGCATATCGCACTAAATATTCCGGAAATCCATTGCCAAAAATCCATGCATCAAAAAAATCTGTCCAATCCAAACCGGTCACATCGTTCAAAACATCTAAAAAGTCATTCGTGCTAACCATTCCATATCGGAAAGGTCCATTCATATAAGAGCGAATCACATCAAAAAAAATAGCATCACCCAATATTCTGCGAATCATATGCAGAACCATTCCCGGCTTGGCATAGGATGTTTCATAGCGAAAAATTCGTTGGACACTTTGGTTTGGTAAATCAGGAAATATTTCATTCGTAGGCACAAAAATCATCCCATCCCGTATTCGTGTTGAGATTTCAACGAACTGCCGCCGCCAATCACGAAATGCATCATCTCCGTCAAACGCTTCTACAACCAATCCTTCAGCATAGGTGGCAAAACCTTCATTTAACCATATATCTTCCCATCCGACACAGGTGAGTGCATTTCCAAACCATTGATGCGCTAGTTCGTGAGCTACAAGATTTCGGTTGAAGTTATTCATGGAGCTTAATGTTTGATGTTCCATACCTCCACCTCGTTTAAACATGGCGTGACCGTATTTTTCATTGATAAAAGGATACTCACCGAATAAATCAGAAAACAATTCCAGCATATCAATAGTTAGGGCCGCTTGTTGGCGAATCAAAGCCTCATTTGCCGATTTATAAATATAATTTACGACTTCCATAGAATCGGATTCGGAATAGTGGAACCAGTCAGAAAACACATTATAGTCGGCTATTGCCAATGAAATTAAATAGTGAGAAATAGGATAACGGGATTTCCAGTGCCATTTTTTTCGGTTATCGCTTAATTCCTCAACACTGTGAAGTAGTCCATTTGACCCAAGTTTTAGATTATCGGGAATGGTTATTATTACATCTGATGAATCCGCTTTGTAGGATGGATCGTTTTTGTTGGGGAACCAATCTCTGGCGCCAAATGGCTGACTGAGAGTATATATTGCAGGACTACCCGAATCGCTTGTAAACACAAAGCTCCCATTTTGGCTGTTCCCCGGTCGACCTGAATAATGCACTCTTAAGGGCACTTCTGTCCCGGGCTGTCTCTCTTGCCCTAAATCAATCAATAGTACGAAATTCCCAAACTCCGTTGCTCTTGAAAACGATAAGTCAGAATTTAATTCAAGGTTTTGAATTGAGCTTACAATTAGTGAGGGAGAAAGTTCGAGTGCTATATATCTGCTATCATCCTTTAAACGAATGGTTACATCTGCAGAACCTGCAATTTCTTCCTGTTCAGGAAAAATTTCCAGATTTAATCCGTAGTAGGTTACAGAAAAGTCTTGGTGGGGCAGTTGGTTGAAAGAAGCTTCGAAAAGCGATAGTGCTGCTTTCTTTTCATACGTCCATGCTTCCTGGGCAGTAGCCGAAGGCAACCACACGAACAGCATTATCAAAAAAGCTACTTTACACTTTATCACTTCATTTCAAAATTGGATTCGTTATTGTTAAACCCCACCCATTAGCGGCTCGTTCGATGCACGAATACTGCTGTTTGGTAAACCATCGGGGTGTTTCTCTTTTACCAAGTTAATAGCATCGAGTACCATTTCAAGGTGTTTTTCTTTAGAGTTTTGATAAAAACTCTGAGCCGCACCACTCAATTTTGGTTTACCATGTAAAGGCTTATCACTCACGCATAATAACGTTGCATTTGGTATTCTATACCTGAAACCATTTGTGGCAATGGTAGCAGATTCCATATCAATGGCAATACTACGACTGGTGTGTATTTCCTCTATCGTTCTTTTCTTAGCAAATTCCCAGTTTCGGTTGGCCGTTGTGTAAACCGTACCAACTCTGTAATTCATACTATACTTTTCGAGTATATCTCTTAAGAAGATGTTTAGGATATAATTTGGAATAATTGGTACACTCAAAGGAATGTCTTCATCCAACACATAGTCAGAACGCATATAGCCGGAAGCAAGCACAAAATCCCCAATTTCCTGATGATTTCGCAACCCACCACAGTGCCCAACCATTACCATTAGGTCCGGTCGTAATACGGCAATATGATCTGAGCAAGTCTTAGCATTTGATGGTCCAACCCCAATATTCACCAATGTTACACCGGCGTTTTTATCCATTTTGTAGTGATATGCCGGCATCTGTACACCTTCACGAACGGGTGTTACACAGTCGGGAAATTTTTGCTTAAAAACTTCCACGTGCATGTCATAGTTGGTGAATAAAATATAGCGCTGAAAGTCTTCGGCTTTAGTACCGGAATAGTGTTCAAGCCTGTCCAAGCTTAAATCAATACGTTCCGGCCGATGTAGGAATAATTTTTTTTGAGTAAAATCCCATTCATCTTCATCTAAAGAATCTAAAAGTGTTGGCGTATTTAATTCAATTTTTGGTCTTGATGACACGACCCGAATGGAAGCACCTTCACTTATTAATTTTGTAAACTCTCGTTTTAAATACCAACGATAAACGCGGGGTTTGGCAAATTCTCCGGCTATTTCGGGGTTATGTTCCGACCAATTACGAATAACTACAACTTTTGGGTAATACCCTTCACTATAAATTTGCTCCATACAGTCGCATGCCTGTTCAACCGCTAAATTTATTTCTTCGGGAGTGGCATTTTGAGTTTTAATATATTCGAATGACTTGTTCATTTGTAGTTTTTAAAAATAATTTCTGATTAAAATCGGATAATACTAACTTGAAGGTTTCTGAAAATAAGAATTAATCTGAATGAATACCGATAAGAAGCAAATTAAGTCGTCAACTATTGAAAAATGGGTAGTAAGTGAAAGGCAAAAGCTACTTGACACGCCTGTGTTTAACATTCTCAGCCATCGTTCTACACTCGAAGCAGCCGGTAAGTCAGGTACCTTTTATACAATTGATGCCCCGGACTGGGTAAATATTATTGCACTAACCACCGATCAAAAAGTGATTCTTGTAGAACAATACCGTTTTGGAAACGAGCAAATAAGCCTTGAAATTCCCGGTGGCATGGTAGACAAAGGAGATCCAGACCCTATAGAAAGTGCTAAACGAGAGCTTGCAGAGGAAACCGGTTACAGTACAAAAAAATGGACAAAATTGGGGAAAGTTGCGGTAAATCCTGCCATCTTTACCAACTATTGCCATCTGTATTTGGCAGAAGATTGTACACTTAAATATGAACAAGCGCCCGACGAACACGAAATCATTCACGTGCATACAATACAGTTACCGGAATTCATGCAGATGGTAAAAACCGGGGAAATAGATCATTCTTTGGTTGTGGCTGCTGTAAGTCAGTATATATTATGGAAAATGGATAAGTCATAGTTGGCATGAGTGGATATAATATTCTGCTGTTCCCTGTTTCTGCTTCTTTACAGGAAGGCACTAACAGCAGATATCTGAATCTGCCACGCTTTGGGTAGATTAGCCCAAGTTGACTGCTACCCTGTATTTCATTTTGAAATTCACCCTCCTCTTAACAATCAATATTTTTTTTGAAAAAGGTTGCATTTATGGAAAAAAGCCTTTATCATATAACCAATCAGTTATATAGTTATTTACTAACACAATTAAACTCTTTAATTATCAATGGATTTTTTAACTCAACCCTGGCCCTGGTATGTTGCCGGTCCTGTTATTGGTCTTTTCATTCCCTTTTTATTAATTACGGCCAATAAAGCTTTAGGTATTTCATCAAGTCTACGCCATGCGTGTGCGGCTTGTGTTCCCGCTAAAGTTCCTTTTTTCGATTATGATTGGAAAAAAGACGGAAGCTGGAATTTGTTATTTGTACTAGGTGTAGTTATTGGTGGCGTCTTGGGCGGTTTTGTATTTGCCAATCCCGATCCGATTAACCTTTCACAATCAACCATAAGTGATCTAAGCGAACTCGGAATAACCAATTTTAACGGACTTGTTCCGGCAGAAATTTTTAATTGGAGCTTCGTATTTACACTTCCGGGATTCATCATTCTTGGAATTGGTGGGTTTCTTGTTGGCTTTGGAGCACGTTATGCCGGTGGCTGTACATCCGGTCATGCGATTAGCGGTTTATCAAACCTTCAACTCGCTTCATTATTTGCCGTTATAGGCTTTTTCACCGGCGGTTTAATTATCACTCACCTTATTTACCCAATTTTATTTTAAGAGGCAGATAGATGAAATATTTATTATTTGGAACAGCATTTGGATTTGTATTGATGAAAGCAGAAGTAATTTCCTGGTTTAGAATTCAGGAAATGTTTCGCTTTCAAGATTTTCACATGTATGGAATTATAGGTTCTGCAATTCTTGTAGGTATAATTTCTATACAAATTATTAAGCGTCTTGGAGTTAAAGATATTTACGGCAATCCTATTAAACTTTCTGATAAAGATCCATCGCAGATAAAGCGATATTTGATAGGAGGCTCGTTATTTGGATTTGGTTGGGCACTGACCGGCGCATGTCCCGGACCATTATTTGCGCTTCTTGGTAGCGGCATAACTGTAATATTGGTACCTATATTTTTTGCTCTGGTTGGTACCTGGGTATATGGATATTTACAGCCGAAATTGCCCCACTAATCCCAAAAAAGATTTTAAAATTAAACAAACAACAACTAAACAGAGGATAAAACCATGTTTTTCAAACAAGTATTCGAACCAAAATTAGCACAGTATGCTTATGTAATCGGTTGCCAAAAAACCGGTGAAGCTGTAGTTATCGATCCAATGAGAAATGTAGATCAATACTACAAAATCGCTGCAAAAGAAGGCCTAACCATTACCCATGCTGCTGATACACACATCCACGCCGATTATATTTCGGGTTTGCGCGAATTTGCCGAAAGAGGTGTTAAAGTCTATGCCAGCGACGAAGGCGGCAAAGATTGGAGCTACGAGTGGTTAAAAGGTAGTAACTATAACTATGAGCTTATCAAAGATGGATTCGAGTTTATGGTTGGTAATATCAAAATAAAAGCTATTCATACACCGGGTCACACACCTGAGCACTTAATCTATAGTGTTACCGATATGGGTGGTGGTGCTGAAGAACCAATGGGAATTGCAACCGGTGATTTTGTTTTTGTTGGTGATGTTGGTCGCCCCGACCTACTTGAATCAGCTGCAGGTCAGGCAAATGTAATGGAACCTTCTGCAAGAACCTTGTATAAATCACTCGAAAAATTCAACGAATTACCCGATTATATGCAAGTATGGCCCGGACACGGTGCAGGTAGTGCATGTGGGAAATCACTTGGTGCTGTACCGGATAGTACCGTTGGATACGAGAAGCGCTTTAACGGTTCTTTGAAGCATGCAACATCAGAAGATGATTTTGTGAAATTTATTCTTGATGGTCAGCCAGAGCCTCCTCTTTATTTTGCCCGCATGAAGCGCGACAATAAAATAGGTCCTGCTGTCTTAGGTACTTTACCAACGGTTAGCAAAGTAAGTGTAGAAGATGTTGCGAATGCAGTTAACGAAGACAATGTTGTAGTGTTAGATAGCAGAGAGCGTGCTGCGTTTATGAATGCGCACCTACCAGGATCATACTTTGTGCCATTCGACAAGCAATATAACACCGTAGCCGGATCTTATGTAACCGAAAACGATACCATGTATTTGGTTATTGATGAAGCAAACCTTGCTGGTGCAATCGAAGACTTAACAAATATCGGTCTGGATAACATTAAAGGATACATTACCCCTGCAGAGCTTGACGCTTATTTACAAAGCAGTGGTAAAGCAGCTTCAATTTCTCATAAGAGCTTCGAAAACTTCGCTACTCAATTGTCAGATTCCAACGTAACCGTTGTTGATGTGCGCAAGAAAAGCGAATTTGAAATCAGTCATATTCCGGGAGCATTAAACTTTGCTCACACACGTATAGCAGAAAACCTGGATAAACTACCTAAAAACGAAACGCTACACGTGCATTGCCAAATGGGCGGAAGATCTGCCGTAGCAGCTGCCTTCCTTAAAGCACAAGGTTTTGATGTCGTTTTTATTGACGGTGATTACGAACTCTATGAGAAAGCTAATCTCCCTGTAGAAGCATAATCTTTTTTATTAAAAAGGATAAATAGTAGATGGTAAAGTCCCGGTAGCATTAGCTATCGGGACTTTTTTTGGTGAATAATCTAGATTAAATTCACTTGCAATATTAAATAATTGGCAATATTATCAATAAAATATTCAATATTGATAATTTTTATGTCTGATGCTCTGAAAACCAATGCGTTAAAAGAATATTTTTCTGAATCGGATACTTTTAATGCCCATGACTTAGCTGAATTCTATAAACAGTATGATGGTAACTTAAACAATAATACTCTCCTATCACGCATCTATAATTTGAAGCAAAAAGGCATTATTGCTTCAAAGGAAAGAGGTGCATTTACACTAGGTAACCGAAGTTTGTCGGCGTTTATCGAACACGGCTTGGCTTCTGATCTTTCCGAACAGCTCCAAACTCAATTCCCCCATATTAAACATTGTGTATGGAGCACTTCTTTATTAGACAAGTTAAGCGATTACATTGCTCCAATAGAGTTTATTCTTATAGAAACCGACAAGCAGGCTACAGAATCTGTATTTGATGAACTAAAAGTTAACGGGCCCGGTATTTTCCTTGAACCCGATCAGGTATTACTCGAGCGCTATATTCCCATGTTTGACAAACCGGTTATTATTCATCCCTTAATTAGTGAAGCTCCACTTGAATCAAAAAAGGGTCACCTTATTCCAACACCTGAAAAAATTATTGTAGACCTAATTTGTGAACCAGCATTATTTTCAGCTTGGCAAGGAACCGTTTTACGAGATATAGTTTCTACCATTTACAGTAAGCTTATAGTAAACAAAAGTGCTTTATTCAGGTATGCAAGAAGACGAAACCGTGAAGAAGAACTAAAGAAACTATTGAGATCAACCAATTATCATCAATTATAGTTGACAATGTTATTAATTCAAAAAATCGGCAAAAAGTTATTTTTTATTAGTCTTATTTTTACAAGCAGCGGTTTTATGTTTAACAGCATAGGCCAGTTTTCCGCCGGTCTTGGACTAGCAGCCGAAACAGATAACAATATGGCCGGATTACAAATTCATGCGAAGTACTTAGGAAAAAGTACGCCTCTTGGGTTTACTATTAATGGTGTATACTTTTTCCCGGAAGAGAGAGATGAAATCGAACTCGACGCCTGGGAAGCCAATTTAAACATCCAATATCATTTGGATGTACGATTTATTTTTAACCCTTATTTAATATCCGGAGTCCATTATTTTAGGCAAGAATTTGGTAATGAACATACTGATAGAATCGGATTCAATACAGGCTTTGGTTTGGAATCGGATTCAGACATTGTGCGTTTCTATTCCGAATTAATAGTAAGCATTAGTGAGCGAACCCGTTTTTTAGCAGCGGTTGGTTTACGTTTTCCCTTTTAACCCGAATTATTCACGAAAGTATAAAATTAAACCTTATACTATTATAAATATTGTATTTAGAAAAATACCAAACTCACTCAAATTTGGGTGTGGTTAGGATGCTGCACTCCGAGCGAAGCGATTCCCACGCAGTGAAATTCCATGCTAGCTGCGTTGAAGATGAAAAAGTCATACTCAGGGTACTTAGGTACCTTTCCGCTGATTTTCCACCTTCGCCTTGCTACCAAGAAAATTTTTTGGTGAATAATCCGGGTTAACACATAACTTTTTTCAATTTGAATAAGAAACATCAACTAAACGGAAAAGTCGGATACTTGGCAGAAGACTTTGTCATGCTGTTTCTTCTTGCCCTTAATTTGCTATGGATTTCTTTCGACTGGTTGTTTCAAAGTGAAACCTTCCGAAGTCTCGTTTTTTCTGTGTCTGAGTCATTTCATGACTTTTATCTTTTTGAAATCCATCCCGATTTCATTTTTTACGATCTCATATTTATCAGCATATTTCTGACAGAGTTTTTTATCCGGTGGGCTGTTTCTGTCAGCCGTAACGAGTACGAAAAATGGTACTACTACCCTTTTATTTATTGGTATGATATTGTAGGATGTATTCCTATTGGTGCCTTTCGTTTTATGAGGTTATTCCGTATAATAACAATAATAACACGTCTCCACAGGCTTGGATGGATTGATATAACCGGTTTTGGTCCTTATAAGCTCTTCGTCAAATACTCCAATTTATTCGTGCAAGAGGTGACTGACAGAGTAACTTTAAAGATTTTAGCTAATGTCAAAGATGAGTTAGAAGGCGGTAGTATTGTTGTAGACAGGATTGTTGAAGAAGTAGTACTGCCACGCAGAGATGAACTGACCGCATGGATAGCAGCTCGTCTTCGTTTAGCAGCAAAAGCCGGATATCGTTTACACGAAGATGAAATTCGAACTTATGTTCAGCACAGAATCAACATTGCAATAGAAAACAACAAAGAACTTGGCACTCTTGAAACCGTTCCTTTTATGGGCAAGTTTGTTGTTAAACAGATTGAAGGAGCCGTAAGCGACATTGTATTTAGCGTTGTTCATGGAATAATTGATGATTTAGGTTCCGAGAACAACACTCACTTTGTAGATAATATATCCGATCTACTTATAGAACAAGACAATTCAGTAGAGCATCCTGAATTAGCGACACTCAACAATTCTATATCCGAGTTAATTGGTGATAGTATTCTAATTATAATGGACAGAGTGAAAGATAAACCAACACCGGAATCAGTACTTAAAGAGGGTGAAAAGCGCTTAAGCAAAAGTTATAGCTCTACGATAAATAATTCATAATTATGGTTCATCTTATAAGTTTTAGAAGCTCAGAAATTTATTTTGTATTAAAAAATAATGGAAATAGTATCTTGATGATACTTTTTAATCAACATCGATAGTCAATTTTGAGATTCTAAAATAATTCTAATTAATTTCATTAAGCATGGAATCACTTCTTAGTAATTTTGCCTCGCCGATTGTGCTTGCCTTTGTACTTGGGATAATGGCAAAACTAATTAAAAGCGATCTTGAAATTCCACGCCCTCTTTATCAGTCCATTTCTATTTATTTATTGCTGGCTATTGGCTTAAAAGGTGGGGTAGAGCTGAGTAAAACTCCATTTATGGAATTTTTAGGACCTGCAGCCATAACTGTATTATTGGGAGTTATTACGCCCATCACAGCTTTCCTGGTACTTTTTTATTTAGGTAAATTTGATATTGATAACTCAGCAGGTATTGCTGCACATTATGGCTCTGTTTCTGTGGTTACGTTTATTGCTGCCATTGCTTATGTGGAAGCTGCGGGAGGAACGCCGGAAGGATTCCTTCCTACCCTTGTTGCCATACTCGAAATTCCCGGGATAATTGTTGCTCTATTAATACCTTTAGCTTTTGCAAAAAAGAAACAATCTATAAAAAAAGCTACGCGTGAAGTATTAACAGGAAGTAGTATTGTATTATTGGTTGGTGGTTTAATTATAGGATATTTGTCAGGACCGGTGAAATTCGAGGCAGTTGAGCCATTTTTTGTAGGTGGTTTTCAGGGGGCGCTAGTTATTTTTCTCCTTGAATTAGGCATGATAACAGCTGGTCGACTTCGGGATTTAAAAAAGGTAGGTGCTTTTTTACTTATGTTTGGAATTTTCGTACCTATTCTTCACGGTATTTTAGCTATATGGTTAGGACAAATAGCCGGTTTAAGCATAGCAGGTAGTACTGTTTTCGCAGCTATGGTTTCCAGTGGTTCGTATATAGCAGCTCCGGCAGCTGTACGTATAGCATTACCTAAAGCAAACCCATCATTATATTTAACAGCATCGCTTGGTATTACTTTCCCTTTCAATATAATTTTAGGAATACCAATTTATTTTATCGTTGCACAATGGATTGGAGGATAATATGCCATTAACAAACGCTTATATGGTTACAATAATCACTGAAAGATATTTAAAGAAGGATATACTTGAGGGGATAAAAGAACTTGGAGCAAAAGGATATACTACATCTGATGTTAGCGGAGATGGTTCACGCGGAATAAGAGCTACCGATTTTGAAGGCAGAAACGTTAAGATTGAAACAATAGTCAATAAGGATACAGGCAATAAAATACTCGATTTTATTGCTGATAAATATTTTGAAGACTATGCAGTCATCACCTACGTTTACGAAGTTAAAGTTGTACGTGGTGATAAATACTTTTAAATAATCACCTTGAATAACGCATAAATTTTATACTTATCAATAAGTTAATTTTTATTTAATCAATCGTTTAATTAACTTACAGTAACTTTTAAGATCAAAGAAATAAACGTATTTTAAACAAATACCTATAGGAGAAACATTATGCCTAAATTTTCATTACCTCAAGTAATCCTTTTAACCGCAGCATCTTTTGCCGGGGGTGTAATCTTAAGTATGCTAACAAGTCCGCGTTCAGGAACTGAAAACCGTAAATGGATTCAGGATAACACCGGAGAAGTAAAAGATTGGGTTGGAAGCAAAGGAAAAAATCTCAAAAATAAAACCTTACCTGATCTCTATGAAGCAACAGAAGAGCTTGGCCTTACAGAGGAAGATTTGCTCCCCGACAGAGACTAGACCATGAAGGAAGTTCTCCTTCATAGGTTGTGGGAACAAAGAATTTCGGATTTACGTCGGTTTACGACTACCGACGGCAGCATCATTACGGTCAAAAATACAGGCAGCTACAACACCGGAGATGGTCCTGATTTCCACTTTGCCAATATACAAACCAACGATGGGCTTTCTATCTTCGGCGATATTGAACTTCATATACATGAACAAGATTGGTATTCTCATGGTCATCAAAAAGACCCTGCATACAATCGTGTAATTCTTCATGTTATTCTACATCCGGGCAAAAAACCCGCAATAACACAATCAGGGTTCAGGCCACCTGTCCTCTGTTTATTGCCATACCTAAACGCCTCCTATTATGTGTTATTAACTAAAACCAAACAATTACCATGTTCGGGCGGTATTAAATATATCAATACTGATGTAATTGAAAAACAGCTCCAGAAGTCATTAACCGAATACTTCAATGATAAAACAAACGAACTTCTAAAATGGTATCATACCGGAAATGGTTTCGACCAAGCGCTTAAACATACACTACTACTTGGCGTTGCAAACGGTTTGGGAATTCAAAAGAACAGAAAACCAATGGAAGTTTTAGCCGAAAATTTATCTCAAGTATCAGTAGGGGTATCACTTCAGGATTTAAAAAGAAGAGCAATATCACTTAGCGGATTAGAAAAAACAGATATCACGCCAATCTTAGCAAAAAACGAATGTGATTTTAGTGGTTCAAGGCCGGGCAACAAGCCGGTTGATCGCATAAACCAAATGGTCGAGTTTTTATATCGTTTAGAAGATCTTGAGTTGATGCAAGTACGTAAAAACCCATCAGATTTTTGGTCAAAACTAACTCAAAATATTCCGGGTACGAAAAACAGATTTAAATTACTTTATTATACAGTTTATCTACCATTTTTAAACTTGCTCGCCGGGTTAATAAGTGATACTTCACTATCCGCATTTGCTTATGATTCATGGAAAAAGCAACATATTGCACCACCACAGTCTATACTTAAACCTTTTCAAAAAGCAGGTTTAGATACTACAAAGATCAACAAAAATTTAAGCATAGTACATCAAAAAAGACACTATTGCGAACCTATGAATTGCCACCAATGTGCCATTATGGATGCAATTATTAAGAATACAGCTTAGTGCTTGAATCGGCTTGTAAATCTTATAATCGTATACTAGAATACTTTTGCTAATCCTTAAAAACTAACCCCTTAATCACACAGGATTTGTTTATACCGGGTTTTCAAATCACTACATAGATCTGGTAGTGATAACAATTCTGAAAGGTTTTTGTGGAAGAAAAAAATTTTAGCAGTCTTTTATTTTGAGGTGCTGGTTAATTATTATCTCAACTTGATTTTTGTAGTATTTTTACAAATTTCATTTCAAGCAATAGCCTATAGATAGTAATTACCTTTTTTAAATTTCTTTTTCCTGCGTATTTACTCTTTTTTGTCCCTCACCCTTCCCTCTCCCAAATTAGCTTGATATTTCGTAGTACTTATTTAAATGGGAGAGGGTAATCCTTGCCTTAGTTATGTGCGGCAACGAATTCAGTCTTTTTTGTTCGGCTCAAGACAGATCCCCTCTCCCACATTATTGTTTTTTTTGATGTTGTAGGAAATTTGGGAGAGGGCTGGGGTGAGGGTGTAAAACAGCTTAAAAAATTCTAATTCTTGCTATTGCAACGAACTCTAAAAGGTAATTGAAACATTTATGGCTATCTCTAAACTCTATCTATACTTTGAAAACCCGGTTAATATTAGAAATCAATAAAAGCAAATTTTCTGCCAGCACCTCAAAATAAAAGACTGCTAAAACTGGGAGATTTTATAGTTGACATAATCTTAAAAGTACAGTATTTTTAAAATCTGTTCGATTTTGAACGACTGCCCGGTCGTCTAATGGCAGGACAGCGGGTTTTGGTCCCGTATGTGGGGGTTCGAATCCTCCCCGGGCAACTACATCAGGTTTTTGTTAAAAGGATGTTCAGACGTGATCATCCTTTTATATTAATAATACTTTTAAGCACGCAACACATTTTGGACAAGCCACTCGCTATATTCGCAGGTCGCAGCAATATCGCCTTATCGCGTGCAATTGCTGAACAATATGGGAGCCATCTTGGTGAAGTTACAATAAAGAACTTTTCGGATGGGGAATTATATGTTAAGTTTCATGAAAGTATTAGAGGTCTTGATACCTACATCATTCAGTCAACACCACCTCCCGGTGATAATATTGTTGAACTATTATTGATGATTGATGCTGCTAAGCGTGCTTCAGCACATAGAGTTACAGCCGTAATTCCTTATTTCGGTTATGCTCGCCAAGACCGAAAAGACCAACCGAGGGTTTCTATAGCATCCAAGCTATTTGCCAATCTATTAACAACAGCCGGAGCAGACCGCGTGCTAACAATGGATTTACATGCTCCACAGATTCAAGGTTTCTTTGATATACCTCTCGACCATTTATATGCCAGTAGCATATTTGTCGACTATTTCAAACAAAACAATTTAGATGACCTTGTGGTTGTAGCACCTGATGTAGGAAGTTTAAAAATGGCACGTGCCTATTCTAAAAGATTGGGTGCAGGCCTCGCCTTTGTAGATAAAAGAAGGCCACAACAAAATGTTGCCGAAGTCATGAATATTATTGGCGAGGTAAAAGATAAAAACATTCTCCTGGTGGATGACTTGATTGATACCGCAGGTACACTTACAAATGCAGCCGTTGCGCTTAAGGAGCGTGGTGCAAAAAACATTGTAGCTGCCGGTACACATCCAATTTTATCAGGTCCGGCCTATCAGCGTATTGAAGATTCTCCTATAGATAGTCTGCTTGTTACAGATACGATTCCGCTTAAACGTCATTCCGACAAAATCAAAGTTTTAAGCGTAGCCGGTGTTTTTGCAGATGCTATTAGAAGAATCTATACCGATGACTCCATCAGCACACTATTTGACGATTAACGATTAATACTCACTATTCCATGAAAAAGCCAAACATAATTGAAATTGAGGTTACCAAACGAGAAGCCGGTTATAATAATAACCAGGAACTTCGCGAATCTAATATGGTACCTGCCGTTATTTACGGTCCAAAAATTAAAGAAAATATCCTTATTTCGGTTCCGGAGCTTAATGTAGAGAAGCTGCTTAGCGTAAGCGAATTACAGATTATTCGTCTTATAGTAGACGGTAAATCTTACGATACCACATTAAAAGATGTTGACTACCATCCGGTTACTGACCGCGTGCTACACGTAGATTTCTACGCTCTTGATAAAGAAACTCCATTTACGTTTGTAATTCCTATCCGTTTGCAGGGTACACCTGCAGGCCTTCAAGAAGGTGGTCGCTTATACCAACCTTTAAGAGAAATTGCAGTTAAATGTTTACCTGAGTTTATTCCTGCCGAGTTTGTAGTAAACGTAGCTAAATTAAATATTGGCCAGTCTCTCAAAGTACGTCGTGTTAAAGCTCCAAATATGGAGATTATAACTCCTGGAGAACGTACTATTGTTGTAATTCGTCCACCTAAAGGTGCAGTTGTATCAATTACTGAGGCGGAGCTTGACGAAGACGAAGAAGGTGAGACTACTGAAGCTGATGCTGAAAAAGCAGAAGCTCCGGCAGAATAAAACTTATAGTTTAGTTTTATGCCGATTATTTTCGGTTTAGGAAACATCGGCGAGGAATACGAGCTAACACGCCATAATATTGGCTTTGAATTACTCGACGTCCTCGCCGATGTTTTGTCTTTTAAATTTACTGCGGGTAATGGTCCGTTTTTAGTGGCAGAAGGGGTATTTAAAACCAGAAAAGTTATTTTGGTTAAGCCTACTACTTACATGAACAGAAGTGGTACTGCTGTTAAAAAATGCCTTTCTATCTATAAGCATTCTCTTGAGAATTGTCTTGTTTGCTACGATGATTTAAACCTGCCCCCTGGCAAAATACGTTTCCGTTCAAACGGCTCTGCGGGTGGTCACAATGGTATTGAGGACATTATTTTTAGAACCGGCAGCAAAAACTTTCCCCGTCTTCGGTTTGGTATTGGTAACGACTTCCCAAGAGGAAGACAAGCAGATTATGTTCTCAGTAAATTCTCAAAAGACGAACTACCGGATATTGAGATATCAAAAAAGAACGCAGTAGACGGCATCTTGTGTTTTATAAGAGAAGGAATTACAAACACAATGAACAGTTATAATAAAAAATAATGGCAAAATCACTGTTTAAACTCATATTTGAACACGATTTACGTTTAGAGACGCTAGCTGAAAATCACGATCCTAGAAATGAAACTAAGAGACCTTCAACCTTAGAAGAGTTTTTAAAACCTGTTCAAACCTACTCCAATTTTTATTTTTCTGCCACAGATTTAGAACAAAATCATTTTGGATTTAATGTTATTCCTGAATCTGATGCCATTCTCAAAAAACTTGAAAAAAGCTTAAAAGTCGAATCTGCTACTAACGGTACAGACTCTGTTTCTAATATTTCTGAGTTTCAATTCAAACCCGGACAAACATGGGTAATTAAACCAACCGGACAACAAAAAACTGAAATAGTTGTTGATCAGGATTTATTTGATTCCGAAAAACATATTCGTGAAAAAATCCATGTAATGCGAGCCCCGTTAGATGCAGGACTTTATATTTTATTTGTTGAAAAAGCCCATCATGGATATGATTTATACCTTTTTTCTAAAGAAAATATATATGAGCGTTTCTTTGAAGCTTACCAGCCTATGGTTTCTACTGATTTCAGATTTTTCAGCATCAATGGAAAACGAGCTAAAAGTGAACGTCTTTTCTATTTTGAAACCTGGACTTTAAATCGCCCGCCTCATGGTTTTGAAGAAGTATTCACGGAAACCAGGCTTAGGTAGGCAATAATCAGAGACAGAGAACCTACGTTACCAAAAAATTTTATTCTTTCTTTTTTATAATTTCTTCTGATTTAAAAAAAGCAAGAAATAGCAAAATAAATGCAAATCCGGGTGTTAAATACGATGTAGTTAATCTAAATAGGTGTAACCATAGATCTGTAAAAGTTAAACCTAAAGCCACAAACAGAGCCGCCAATAACCCAAGAACTACCTGTATCACTAAATGTAGATAGATTATTTGCTGAGACTTTTTAAAAGCAACAAGAACAACCAAAGGTAAAAACAAATAGAAACCCCAAGGGGTGCCAAATGCAAACTCAGCTATTCCTACTGTATCTGTTCCTAACCTTTCAAAAACTATAGACACAGATTTAGGTGCTGAATATATTGACCAACTATCAGTGCCAATACCGGAATATAGTGGTAAAAAAACATTTTGAGCTAAGTATGAACGTATTGGTCGCCATATTACCACATAAACTACAGCAATTAAACCTGCGTATATAAAATGTTTGTTTTTATTTGTCATGTATTAACCTCTAAGAGAGAATGATATAGGTCATGCATTTCATCTACACAGTCACTCCATTCGTAGTTTTTTTTCACATACTTTCTACCGTTTTGCCCAAAATAATTTCTTTTTTCGGTGCTATTAATACATATAATCATGGCATCAGCTAATTCTTTAATATCATTTTTTCGCACAATTAATCCGGTCTTTTCATGTTTACACACCTCCGGTAATCCACCGGCATTTGATACAATTACCGGTAGCCCACAAGCTGATGCCTCAAGAATCGAAACTCCAAAAGATTCAGAATCATAAATACTTGGAGCACAAAAGATATCGATAGAATTCAAAAACTCAGGCATTTTATCGTGTTCTATTTCCCCATGAAAAAAGATAGACTCAGATATATGTAATGATTGTGCGAGTTGCTTGTACTTTTTAGAAAACTTCCCCTCACCAGCTATATGTAGTTCAATATGTTTATTATTTGACTCAAAAAGCACCTTTTCAAAAGCTTTAATAAGTATATCTATTCCATATTTTGGGAGTAGATGCTTATTACAACCTATTTTTATTTTATCTGAATCGGATGAACTAAGAGGATTAAAAATTGCTGTATCTACTCCAAATGGTACTACTTTGGTACTGTTATCGTCACTCAAAAAACTGTCTATTTCTTTTTTCATCATCATACTGGATGACGTTATTAAATCAGCAGATCTCAAAATCTTTTGAATAACTTTTTTATGGAGAAATGATCGCTGAGGAGCATCAAAAACTTCTGACCCATAGGCTGTCATAATGAGAGGTTTATAGCCGGTTAATATCCCCAGCAGTCCGTACCCTCCTGCATAGTGAATGTGTAAAATATCGGGCTTTGTTTCTTCAAGTATCACCTTGAGCTCCATAAAATTTAAAACATACCCATACTTGTTTTTTACAGAGAGCTCTGTAACTGGAAAAGGTGTTTTTTGTTTGGCCTGTTGTTGACTAATAACATGTACAAGTAAGCCTTTATCAAAAAAAGCCTGTGCCCATCTCCTTACATGTATAGATTGAATATTACCAAGAATAGTTAATTTCATGGATTTAATTTATGGATATTTCTCTTGAAATCTAATTTGATGAGAACAGCCATATATTTATTTTATCAAAATAAATATCAGATAGATAGCCCTAAATACAGCCCCTTTACTAAATTTCATAAAAAATCCTAATTCATTAAGCCACAAAGTTTTGTAAACAGTTGTTTAAACAACTAAACTTTTCGTATATTATTATCTAAAAGAAAATTAGATTATTGAGAGAGTATTTGTATTTTATAGTGATTGACACTATACCCTGTGAATTGCTATTTATATGGAAAACCTGACCAAAGAAGACATTCAAAAGCAGAGTGATTTTCAAGATGAAATGATCCCGCATTTGGATGCTATTTATAATTTTGCCTTACGTCTTACGGCAGATCCGAACGACGCTGAAGATTTGGTACAGGATACCATCGTGAAAGCCTTCCGTTTTTTTAATAGTTATGAAAAGGGTACGAATGCTAAAGCATGGTTATTTCGAATTCTTAAGAATTCCTACATTAATAACTACCGAAAAAAGTCTAAGCAACCTCATCAGGTAGATTATTCAGAAGTATCACAGTATTACGAAAGTGTTAGAAGCGAACAGTCTGAAACTACTGACTTGGAAGATTTGATGTATCGGGAAATGATGGATGATGACGTTACACGTGCTTTAACCGAACTTCCAGAAGATTTCCGAACTGTTGTTCTACTTTGCGATGTTGAGGGCTTTACATACGAAGAAATAGCAAACATGCTCGACGTTCCTATTGGAACCATTCGCTCCCGCTTGCACAGAGGAAGGAATCTCCTTCGTGCACAATTGATGGAATACGCTGATAAGCGCGGCTATAACCGCGATTAAACGGTATCTAATTCAACATTTCTTGAAACAGGAAGTTCAATCCGGAATGTTGTTCCTTTTCCCGGTTCTGATGTATGAACATATATTGAACCTTTGTGGTATTCTTCAACAATTCTTCGAGCAAGACTTAAACCGAGGCCCCATCCTCTTTTCTTCGTGCTAAACCCAGGGCTAAATATTTCCTTAAAGTTCTTTTTCTCGATTCCTCTGCCATTATCTTCTAAGTCAATTAAAATTTTACCGGATTCATAACGAGAGGTTACTTTTACATAGAAATCCTTTTGACTTTCTGTTGATGCATCTATGGCATTTTTAATAAGGTTCTCTATAGCCCATTTAAAAAGCTCTTCATTTATTTCAGAGCGGGCATCCATGTCAATATCTGAAAATAGTCTGCCGCTTTGGTTTAATTGTGGCATCCTTCTCTGCATATACTCTGCTACATTTGCCAGAACAGGTCCAACGCGCATTTGCTTTAGTTCCGGTTCGGAACCTATTTTATTAAATCGCTCCGCTATACTCTGAAGTCGTACTATGTCTTTCTCAAGTTCATGGATAGTATTAAGGTTAGATTCGTCTTTTAGAGAATCTTTCAATAGTGCAGTCCACCCCATAAGGCTGGAAATTGGTGTACCTAATTGGTGAGCAGACTCACGGGCCATTCCAACCCACAAACTACTCTGCTCATTCCGTTTTATACTGCTTAAGCTTGCATAACCTAACCCAAGAAATAAAGCTAGCAAGCCAAATTGTATGTATGGAAATAATTTCAATGTTTGAACAATGGCACTTTCTCCATAGTAAAAATATTGAATACTACTTGGGTTATCCTCATCTCCCACAAAAATTACTATCGGTTCGTTAAGAGCAGCATATTTATCAATTAAGTCTGTGTCCAGATTTTGCTCAGATATATTTCTGTGGTGAAGAATATTTTGATTTTCATCTACTCCAATAGAGGGAATTTCAAACCGATTATTGATAATAAACTCATTGGCAATAAAATCTAAGGCGGCGTTACTAAGGTCGGAATTTGCTCGCTGTAATACTGCCGTCCATCTTAGTTTGGTATCATTTGCAAGAAGCGGGTGATTTTGTATTTCATCCATTACTTGCCCCAACTGATTTCGGGTTACCGGATATTGAGGGGATGAAGTATACTCCATTGCCTTTGCCCATAATTCAATACTTTGACGCTCATTCTCACGAATTTTAATGATCAAATATTGTGTGTATGCAAATGAACCGATTGCGATACATATTAACAATGTGATTACAAAGATTTTAACCCGAAAAGAATTGGAAAAAGAACTTAGTTTCATTGTTCTTGAAATTGATTTTAATTTGATGAACCCGATATTTCAGGTCCGGCAGATACAGATAAACTCTGATTTTTATCGGAGTTGAAATCTATTAACCCATTAAATGGCGAAATATTTGCTGATGTAATAAACGTTTGTCCATCATGATTATTCAAAAAATTGGTTAATACTTGAATTTTTTGTGGGTCTAAATCGCCAAAAACATCGTCGAGCAAAAATATAGGTAAATCATCCATGATATCGTAGTACCAGGTGAGCTGAGACATTTTAAGTGCCAGTGCAAAAAGTCGGTGTTGTCCTTGTGAGCCAAATTTACGAATTTCCATTCCATCCAAAAGAAATACGAGTTCGTCTCTATGAGGGCCAACTAAAGTAAGTTGGCGTTCCATCTCCTTTTCACGATTTTCTTCCAACTTTTTTAAAAAGGCAGATTTTATTGCTTCTTCTTCATCTGTTGGCTCACAGAATGTTTTATATTCAAAGGTTGGTTTTAACCGGATATTAGAGATTTGAGCATAATTATCTTCTAAATGAGTAGCAAAGTCTAAAAGAACCCTATGACGCTTTGCGACAATTCGCGCTGTCGGTCCCGCTAACTGATGGTCCCATGCTTCTATCATAGCGAAAATGTTTCTTGTATTCCCAGATGATAATAATGAATTTCGCTGTCGCAGGATTTTTCTATAATCAATTAAATCAGCCAAATAATTTTTAGAATACTGGCTGATCATGGCATCCAAAAAAGCACGTCTTTCTGCCGGTCCTTCATTTGTTATTTTTTTATCCTCGGGACATAAGACAACAACCGGAACCGTACCAATTAAGTCCGATAGTTTGTCTAACGGGCTATCATTAACAAAAAACTTCTTTCCTTCTCCTCTGTTCCAAATACAACTTAAATTGAAAGGTTGTCGTAATGAACCGGCAATATTAGCATGGATTTCGAACGAAGACTCACCTTGTTTAACCACGTAAGAATCTGAAGCTGTTACAAAACTTTTGCTCATACAAAGGTAATGTATTGCATCTACCAAATTGGTTTTTCCTACACCATTTGGTCCGGTAATTAAGTTAATACCATCCTTAAACGACACATGTGTATCGGTGTGGTTACGGAAGTTTTTTAAGGAGATGTTTGAAATTATCATAACTAAAAAATAAAGGCTCAATTATTGAGCCTTTAGTATAGTTTAGAATAAAAAAAGTATAATTCAAAAATCAGGATTTAGGCCTGGCTTCGTTCACGATAAGTTTTCTCTCCTTAAATTCGGTATTATTTAATTTTTCGACGGCAACAGTGCCCTGTGCTTCATCTGCCATTTCAACAAAACCGAAACCTTTCGATTTTCCGGATTTGTTATCAGTAATTACAACAGCACTGGTAACCGTCCCAAAATAACCGAACAAGTTTTCAAGGTCTTTATCAGTAACTTCCCAAGCCAGATTTCCTACATAGATATTCATAGTAAGTCCGGTTTAGAATTTATGTAAAAAGAGGGTCTTACAACCCTCTTTTTATTAATAAAATTTATAAGCCAAATACATCACGGCCAAGGAAAAGTCCCTGAGCGCCCAACTGCTCTTCAATACGCAACAATTGGTTATACTTAGCAATTCTGTCGGTTCTACTCATAGAACCTGTTTTAATTTGACCTGCGTTTGTAGCAACGGCAAGGTCGGCAATAGTAGTGTCTTCGGTTTCACCCGAGCGGTGAGAAATAACCGCAGTGTACCCATTTTTATGAGCCATTTCAATAGCATCAAGGGTTTCAGTAAGTGAACCAATTTGGTTTACTTTAATAAGAATTGAGTTGGCTACACCTTTTTCGATACCACGAGCCAGAATTTCGGTATTAGTAACGAATAAATCATCGCCAACAAGCTGAACTTCATCACCAATTGCATCAGTCAGGAGTGCCCAACCTTCCCAATCGGTTTCATCCATACCATCTTCAATAGAAATAATCGGGTATTTTTTTACCCAATCTTTCCAATATTCAACCATTTCTTCAGAGGTTTTCTTGCTTCCATCACTCCATCTGAATTCATAGAGACCAGTCTCCGCATTATAAAATTCTGATGCAGCTGGATCTAATGCAATAAGTATATCATCGCCTGCAGTGTAGCCGGCTTTTTCTATAGCCTGCAAGATTACTTCTACGGCTTCTTCATTAGATTTTAGGTTAGGTGCAAATCCACCTTCATCACCTACAGAAGTTGCATATCCTTTGGAGGAAAGTACTTTCTTAAGGTTATGGAAAATTTCTCCACCCATACGTATAGCTTCAGAAAAATTCCCTGCACCGGCAGGCATAATCATAAATTCCTGAAGGTCTACATTATTATCAGCATGAGAACCACCATTGATAATATTCATCATAGGCAGAGGTAAAACTTTAGCATTTACTCCACCAACGTAACGCCAGAATGGAAGTTCCAAGGCATTTGAAGCAGCATCAGCTGCCGCCAGCGACACACCAAGAATTGCATTAGCACCAAGTTTTGACTTATTTTCGGTACCGTCAAGATCAATCATGGTTTGATCGAGTTCTATTTGATTGAACACATTCATTCCAATCAACTCTTCGCCAATTACTGTATTTACGTTTTCAACAGCCTGGGTAACACCTTTACCCATATATCTGCTTTCGTCGTTATCTCTAAGTTCAACAGCTTCTAATTCTCCGGTTGATGCACCGGATGGAACAGCTGCGCGCCCCATTACTCCACTTTCCAATATCACATCTACCTCAACAGTAGGGTTTCCTCTTGAATCGAATATCTGTCGGGCAATAATATCTTCTATAATAGCCATAGCATTTTAGTATTAAATTTATAAAATTGTGAAACACTGTAATTTAACGCTTATTTGTCTTAAGTGTTAGTATTTTATGAATTATAAACAAGTTTTCTAATTTCTAACCAATTAATAGTATTTAGTAATATGCACCAAAAATTTATCGCATACGACATAGACGGAACCCTACTCAAAGTTGAATCCAATTACACTCGTAAACTTATTAAAAATCTTTTTGAACGATATGGGGTTGAAGAGTTTAAAGAAGATGCCCGCACATTTGCCGGAAGGACTGACTTTGATATTTTTTCCGGATTGATTGAAGCCAATGGCTTTGATTTATCTGTTTTTGATGAACTGAAACTTGCCTATACATCATTATTGGATGAAACCCTACAATCGGCACATGTGGAAAGTATAAACGGTGTGAATGAATCCATTTCCTTCTTTACAGATAATGAAATTCCTATAGGTTTATTAACCGGTAATTTTGAACGTTCTGCATATATAAAGTTAAATCGTGGAGGTTTGGATAAGCACTTTTCTACCGGTGTGTTTGGCTGTAATCACGGTGACAGACGCATGTTGGCCGAAGAAGGTATTGAACTGGCAAGAGCTTATATAGGTAGTAGTTTCGAACCTAAAGATTTAATAATTGTTGGTGATACTCCTCACGATATTCACTGCGCTCAACATGTTGGGGCTACAGCTGTAGCTGTTACAACCGGATATTATAGTAGGGAAGAGTTAAAGTCGCACAAACCTGATGTTCTTTTGGATTCCTTGTCTGATACCGAAATGTGGTTTTCATCTGTTCAATGAATCCGATAACCGAATTTCATAGAATTAACGAGTTTGATACCGAGATAGTCAAGTATAACCCAAAGGTGAAAAATATCATCGTTGCACTACATGGTTTTGGAGGATCGGCCGGTACTTTTAGAAATTTTGGCAAAATTCTACCCGAAACGCATTCGCTTTGGTCTGTTTCCTTACCTTGGCATGGTAATACAAAACAACTCCATAAAGATTCGTTATTAGACGGACAGACATTTGCGAACGATTTAGCGGATTTCATTCGTAAAGAGGCAAATAACAAAATTACCCTGTTAGCACACTCCTTTGGGGCACGAATTGCTGCAATCTTAGCCGTTAATCACCCGAATTTGATAAAAAAGTTAGTTTTTATTGCACCCGGGGGGTTTTATAAACCGGAGGATTTTATGTTTAGGTTTTTATCATCACCTTTGTGCAGATTTATATCCAAGCGAGATTTTGTATTATCAGCAGTTACCGGATTTTTGATTCCGGGTATAAAAGGAGCAAAAAAAGAAAAAGCAATCATTGCACTTAGAAATATTGGTCAGTCATTTAAAACGGTAAATGTCAAAAAACTGGGTATAGTTGACCATTTAAAAACTTTTGATTTTGATTTTCTGCTCATACTGGGTACCAAGGATAGACTGTTACCAACAAGCTATGCTCCCAAAATTACACGCTATTTTAAAAATGCTAGTTTTGTATCAATAGATGGTAGCGGACATTTACCAATGGTTGACAATCCTAAAAAAGTAATGGAAGTTATTACGGAAGAATAGTAAAAGGCTTAGTAGTTCGCTGATTTATAAAGACGGGATTCTCAAAATCTTTGGTATGGTAGAGATAAACGGCAATACGGTAAGTTTTACCTACTTCAAGAACTTCACTATCAGACATTAAGGTTGGCGCATCAATAGAATCGCCATCCGGTAGACTTATAGTATGTAAACGTGGATATGGACCTATACCGGGAAAACTATACCAAATGCCAAGAGATTCCCATTTACCATTATTCAATACCTTTAAATATGAATTAACGGGCCAGAATGTATATAAGTCAGTACCGGATATATTCGTAAAACTTGCATATATAGGTTCAGCAGCGGCATAGCTGAATTCGGTACCATTTATCTGTGTTTCTACAGCATCATCATATGTTGTACCACCAAGCAGGTTACACCCGGCAACCATCACTCCGAGTAGTACAATCAATACATGTTTGTAGGCTTTTTTCATAAGTACAAATCAAGGAAGAATAGTAAAGGGCTCGGTTGTTCGTTGGGATAAATGAACGGGATCATCAAAATCTTTAGTATGGTAGAGATAAACGCCAATACGATAAGTTTTACCTACTTCAAGAACTTCACTATCAGACATTAAGGTTGGTGCATCAATAGTTTCACCATCCGAAAGGGTTATATTATATGGCATTCCAAAAGTTCCATACCAAAAACCATGCATTTCCCATTTCCCTTTATTCAATACCTCTAAATGAGTGTTAAGAGGCAAGAATGAATATAAATCAGTACCGGATATGTTCGTAAAACTTGCATCTATGGGTTCAGCAGCGGTTTGACTGAATTCGGTACCATTTATCTGTGTTTCTACAACATCATAATATGTTGTACCACCAATCAGGTTACACCCGGCAACCATCACTCCGAGTAGAACAATCAATACATGTTTGCAGGGTTTTTTCATAAGTACAAATCAAGGAAGGATGTTAAAAGGCTTGGTAGTTCGCTGCGATAAATGGACGCGATCATCAAAATCTTTGGTATGATAAAATAAAACTGCAATACGGTATGTTTTCCCAACTTCGAGGACCAATTCATCAGATTTTAAACCTGAGTACATTATTCCCTCATTTTCTAAAGGAACAAGATACGGTCCTACCAGGGGATGAATATACCATGGACCAATGGTCTTCCAGTTGCCGTTTTCTAAAACCTGGATGTAAGATGGGGCAGGTTGAGCGTAGTAAAGATCATCGCTAGAGATATTTTTAAAACTAGCTGAAATGGCCTCCGAGGCCGCATGACTAAACTCTGTACCGTTAATTTGTACTTCTAAAGTTTCGTAATACGAAGTACCACCAATTAGATTACAACCGGTAATCAATACTCCTAGGAGCATGATTAATAAATATTTAGCCATATACTTCATACAACCAAATTACGTGATAAAGAGTTATGGGTCAAGCGAGGAGTTCTATTCACTTAGCTAAGGCGTAATAAAAAAAGTCTCTGTAGAACTTTGTGATTTATTGACCGGGTCTTCTTCATCCCTTGAATAGAGAGTGTGCAGAACGATTCTGTATTTTCCGCCAACTTCAAAAAATACATCATTGGTTTGCAAGGTTGTTGAATAGGTACTTTCAACAGGGAAATCAATAATATGGGGAATTCCCGCTGTTACGTGCCATGTACCAATAAATTCCCAATTACCATTTTCAAAACTTTCGAGGTATGCTCGTAAAACACCCATGTATAAGTCTTTATCTGATACATTGGTGAAGGTTACATTAATAACTTCCTTTGCAGATAGACTAAATTCCAGCTTATTTATTTTGGAATCAATTATTACCGGTAATTCTGTACTGTCTAGTAAATTACACCCGGCAATTGAAACTGCTAGTAAGAAAATCACACCATATTTAAAGCAACTCCTCATACATATTAAGCTACATTATTTACCACATACCACCAAACATTAATGTAATTGTTGGAGTGAGATACCATTTATCGGCCGAAAATCCGCCACCTATTTCGCGACCAACAACTCTACCTTCAAAAACCTGGATACTATTAGGCTCCATTATTTGCAAACCATTTGGGTAATATAAAATGTTAACCCCAAATTCTAATGATGTAAGAGTACTGAAACCTGAACCAAAATCTACACTTGCAGATATTTTGCCGGCATATCCCCAAACAATTTCACCGTCGCTCCAACCTTGGAAAACATCATTTATTTGTCGGTCATTAATACGTACCCCTAAAGGCAACCCATCAGGATTTTGAGCGTTAGGGAAGTTTTCAGCTGTGAATAGAACATCTTCAAAATAAGGGTAAACAAAAGTGAACGCAGGTCCCGCCATACCCTGCAAATAAATTCTAAAATTATCTTCTATATAGCGTGATAAAATGCGATGTCTAACCCCTGTTAGGACTGGAAAGGATAGTACTCTATTGAATTTATTAGGTATTATTTGCTGCCCAAAAAAGCTAAAAAAAGCTTGTTCTCTGGAATCTTTAACATTGGTAATTTGGAGCTCAAAAGCCAATTCCGTCATAGGAGACAACACTCTGCGGTATTGTCCGCCAATTCCAAACCCATAATTAGTAATATTCAAGTTTAAAGTAGCTCCGTTTCTAAGATCGAAATCTAAAGGTGAAACAGGCTGACTTGCGGGGCGAATATCAGGTTCAATATATTGTGCTTGCAAACTGCTTGCAGTTAATAGTAAAGTTGCAAAGACGAAACTTGATATTAAAAATGTTAATTTCATTCTTTAATGCGGTTTTTTTGAGATAAACTTTTGGTATAATCAAAAGTTTTTTTATAATGACTAAATTTTTAAACAGGCTACCAACGTTCAGGTACTGTTTTATTGAACGCAATATATCCAAATACGTTCACAAAATATTTAAATTAAGTTGAATATTTTGAATAATACGGTTTTAACGAACCGTTTTGTTCAATCTTATTCTGAAACGCATATACAACATTTAAGGTATGGATTCAGTAAGAAAATTTTTATTGTTTGGTCCGGAAGATTCACTCCAAAGGCTGGGGTCGGTTCTTGTTGCAGACACAAAACCGCAATACACTTTCCAATATATAAATGAGTCGAATAAAGATAAGGTTTATGTATATAATTACGAGGAACATCAAAAACTCATAAATTCCAGCACCACCGTTACACTTGTTATTCTTGAACAAAGTGATCGTGTGGTCATTGATTTTATTGTAACAGGTGGCCGAATGGGCTTTAGAGGTAGTTCTTACTCCAACGATACCGCAGAAGCATTAATTCAAGATACCGTATATGATTATCTGATTGATTTTAGCCGAAGACACGGTCTCACTATGCAAGAAACCAAACCTACTGAAAACCCGGAACCGGATGCCTGATAAAGAGATTCGCTCCGAGTGGAGTGTTCTCAAAATGCTGGAGTGGGCTACCGATTACCTTACCGAAAAAAATGTTAATACACCGAGATTAAGCGTTGAGCTATTGCTTGCGGAGGTTCTCTCGTGTAAACGTCTGGATTTGTACTTAATGTACGAACGCCCTTTAAACAATGAGGAACTAGCAAACTTTAAACCCATGTTGCTCAGGCGAGCCAAACACGAACCAATCCAATACATTACCGGATGGACAAACTTTTTTGGATTGCGGGTTGATGTAAGCCCATCTACTCTTATACCCAGACCTGAAACAGAGCAACTTGTAGAACTTTTTCTTGAACTACATAAAGATCAAGATACTGGTGCTGTTCTGGATATTGGAACCGGGTCGGGTTGTATTGCTTTAGCTATCAAACAAGAAAAACCAAATTGGAATGTATTTGGGTTTGATATTTCTGATGAAGCGTTGAAAATGGCAAGAAAGAATGCAGATGTTTTAAATCTTGATGTGCACTTTTTTAGAGATGATTTATTTAACCCCAAACAAATTCCAAACCTTTCATTCGATTGCATTATATCCAACCCACCATACATACACCCTGCCGAAAAGAATACTATTGATATCGAAGTAAAAAGCTATGAGCCATCTATTGCCCTATTTCACGAAGATGTTGATAGTGTGTATGCAGCTATTGAAAAATGCGCCTCTCAAAAACTCAAAAGTGAGGGATTTGCATTAATGGAGCTTAATGAAAACCGAACTTCTGAATCACTGTCAGTATTTGATACTTCTAACTGGGCAAAAAACATCAAAAAAGACTATTCCAACAAAGACCGCATGCTTGTTTGCACACTTAAAAAGCACACATAATAAATTGTGGAAAACTTGTCGATAAGTTTTTTTTAGTAGACTGACTTATGCCTCCAACTCGTAAAAACCTATGTTAAGGCAATATTAACACGTGTCAAGTTAAATTTTTGTCGATATATATATTTTAAATATCCTATTGATTAATTTAAGCTTACACCTGTTAGCTAAATGTGGATAACTTGTTGGAATGAGTAAATCCATTTTTTGACATAATCCAAAAATATCCTCATTTTACCTACAGATAATGAGACGTATTTACTTCTCCGGCTTGTGGATAACTTCAAGTTTAAATACCGTCGATAAACTTTTAAAAATAATTTTATAACGTATTTTTTTCTTACATGGAGGTTGTATAGTTGAGTTCAGCTTTAGCCGAAACAAAATGGCAAGAGTGCTTAGAAATAATTAGGGATAATGTAAATTCTCAGAAATTTTCTGCATGGTTCGAACCTATCAAGCCGGTAAAACTTGAAGATCAGGTTTTAACTATCCAGGTCCCTTCCCAATTTTGGTACGAATGGCTCGAGGAGCACTACTACAGCATTTTACGCACAACCATTTCAAAAGTAATCGGTGCCGATGGCAAATTGCAATATTCCATTAATATGGAACAGAAAGAATCTGCACTTGATAATGTACCACATCTCAGACTCCCGCAACGACCTGCTCCACCTTCTCAGCCTTCATCCATAAATGGAATGCCTCGTTACGGTTCCAGCCAAATCCAAAACCCTTTTGTTATACCGGGTATTCAAAAACATAAGGTAAACCCGAACCTGAATTCAAATTATGTATTTGATCGTTTTATTGAAGGCGATTGCAATAAACTAGCTCGCTCAGCCGGAATGGCTATTGCTGAAAGTCCGGGTAATAATTCTTTTAATCCTTTTTTTATTTACGGTGGTACCGGATTGGGTAAAACCCACCTTACTCAAAGTATTGGTAATAAAATTCGTCAGGATTATAAAGATGAAAAGACCATTCTTTACACCACATCCGATGATTTTATAAATGAATTTGTACATGCCATCCGGAATAATCGTGCCAGTGAGTTTTCTATGGTGTATCGCAATATTGATGTCCTCATAATTGACGATATCCAATTCATAAGCGGTAAAGAAAAAACACAGGAAGAATTCTTCCACATCTTTAATGCGCTTCATCAGGAAGGCAAGCAAATTATCCTTACCAGCGATCGGGCTCCAAAAGATATCCCCGATGTGCAAGAACGTTTGATTTCCCGCTTTAACTGGGGGTTGGCTGCTGATTTACAAATGCCTGATTACGAAACCCGGTATGCAATCCTGGAACGTAAAGCATTGGATAACGGTATCGAGTTTGAACCGGAGATTCTGGAGTTTATTGCAACTAATTTCAAATCGAATATTCGCGACCTTGAGGGTGCTATTATTAAGCTTCTTGCCGCAACATCGTTGCAGCACATAGACCATCTTGATTTACATACGGCAAAGCGTATCCTTAAGGATATGATAAAAGACACCAACAAGCAGATTACGATTGATGCCATTCAAACTCACGTTTGCGATTACTTTGGAATTGATACCAACAAAGTGAGAGAGAAAACCAGAAAGCAGGAAATTGTTGAAGCGCGTCAAATTGCAATGTTTCTTTCAAAAAAACTTACTAAATCAAGCCTTAAAACGATAGGTCTTCAATTTGGTGGGCGCGATCACTCAACCGTAATTCATGCTATTACAACCGTAGAAGATCGTATGAAAACCAACACCAAACATCTTCAAATAGTTAAGGACATAGAGCATAAGATAGAATTAGCTACTATTTAACCCGAATTATTCACGAAAGTATGAAGTTTAAATCTTATACTATTGAATTTTTTCATACAGATAAATACCATACTTTGGTGAATAATCCAGATTAAGAAAGAATGGGAACACTCGTTATTAAAAACCTTAACTTTAGATGCCGGCACGGTTTGCATGATTTTGAACGAGTTATAGGTAATGATTTCGAAGTTGACGCAGCCTTTAGTATCGACTTAAACCAAGCCGGCGAAACAGACGATATAGCCTACGCACTTGATTATTCCCAGGCTTGTGCCGCCATAGAAGAGATAATGAATGGTGAGCCTGTTTTACTGATAGAAACACTCCTAGGCAGAATTGGTGAGCGCTTAATGGATGATTTCCCTGAAATTGAGCAGCTAAGCGTTTCTATACGAAAAATTCGTCCGCCCATGGAAACGACCTGCCGCTATGTTGAGGTTTCTGATACATGGACTCGGTAGCAATTGGCATTGGCACAAATCTTGGTAATAAAACTCAAAACCTGATTGAAGCAGGTACTTTCCTGCAATCAATTTCGGAAAGACATATAGTTAAAGCTTCCATTTACGAAACCGAGCCAATTGGCATTGCTGACCAACCCTTTTATAATACGGCTGCTTTAATTTATACAAACGATACACCGGAAGTCCTTTTTAATAAATTGAAAGATTTTGAGAAAAAACTAGGCCGTATAATGGATGCGCCCCGGTGGAGTAATCGACTTATTGATTTGGATATTATTGGAATGGGCAAACTTATACTGCATTCTACTACTTTAGATATTCCCCATAGGCGTTATTCCGAAAGATTATTTGTACTACAACCTCTGCAAGAAATTTGTCCCAAATGGGTAGATCCTGAAACCGGTGAACACATTTCACAACTTTTATTGAAAGCACCGAAAATGAGTATTTCTAAAACAGCTTTAAAGTGGTAGTTTATGCCCGTGAATTCGTACGATTACATAGCAATTGAAGGCGTTATTGGAGCGGGAAAAACATCGCTTGCAAGGCTACTTTCGGATCGGCAAAATGCCCGACTGGTTTTGGAAGAGTTTGAAGAAAACCCCTTCTTACCCAAGTTTTATGAAGACAGGGAACGATATGCTTTTCAAACACAGCTCTCTTTTTTGGCAAGTCGCTTTAATCAGCAGCAAAAACTGTTTAATAAAGATTTATTTCAGGAATTAGTAATATCTGATTATATCTTTGAAAAAGACCGAATTTTTGCCCGATTGAATTTAAGCGATGATGAGCTCTCTCTTTATGATAAGATTTTTCACATTATGAGTGGAATTTCGGCCAAGCCGGATTTACTGGTTTACATTCAATGTTCGGTTGATAGGTTATTATCAAATATTGCACTTAGAGGTCGCCCTTACGAGCGAAATATTGAGGCTGATTATCTGATTGAATTGCATGATGCTTATAATCACTTTTTTCATCACTACACACAATCACCCATTTTGATAATCAATGCGAGTGAGATTGATTTTGTGAATAATGCCTCACATTTAGATTATATAGAAGAACAAATATTTAAAGCATCCGTTAAAGAGGCTCGAACATACATTACCCCCAAGTAGTTTTTTCTATGTTACGTTTTTTACTGTTAGCTATATTATTTTTCCTGATTATCCGTCTGGTTAAACACGCTTATTTTAACCGCCCAAGCGTTAAAGGCCCAAGAAGTCAGCGTAGCAAACCTAACTTTAACAATCAAACTCGCCCATCTAATAATCGTTTTGATCAAATCCAGGATGCTGACTTCGAGGTAATAGAAGATGATGAAGAAAAAACTCGCTCAAGGGAGTAGGTTTTTGGTCGTTCTTTTTTGAGGTGCTTCGAAATAGTTGAACGTTAGTTTTCAGTTTGTAGGGACAGGTCGCGACCTGTCCCTACAAATGCTAACGAAATACTACAGTTCACTTTGCGAGAAACAAAATCAGCGCATTAACGTCAATTTAGCTTTTTAAAACACATTTGTTAAAAGGCGAATCATCCATTAATTTGCTTCATCAACAAATCATTCAATTCCCTATATCTGATGAAGTTTATATATCCGCTTTTTGGCTTAATGGTCTTACTAATCTTCACTTCAATCGCCGATGCTCAAACCCTTCGTGGTTTTACCAATGATCGAGCTGAAACCTACCTCAAAATGGAGCAGGGCATTCTTGAAAAGTTCCAACCCGAAGATTATAGGCGTCACCTTTATAATCTAACCCAACATCCACATGTTGCAGGAACCGAAGAAAGTCGTGCGGTTATAGAATATCTGGCCTCAACGATGGAAGCAGCGGGGTTGGATGTAACCCTGTACGATTACGACGTTTGGATGCCAACGCAAGGTCCTTCATCTGTATCGATTGTAACGCCCGTTCGTATGCCATTGAATGATCAGGAATTTATTTATGATGTTGACCCCTACACCTCTCATCCCGGTCTCAAACCGGGATGGAATGCCTACTCCGGTTCGGGTGATGTTACCGCCGAAGTTGTTTATGCCAATTATGGCAGAAAAGAAGATTTTGAGCAACTTCGGGAATGGGGTGTAGACGTAACGGGCAAAATTGTTATCGCCCGATATGGCGGTAATTTCAGAGGATATAAAGCGAAATATGCCGAAGAAGCCGGAGCCATAGGATTAATTATGTATACCGACCCGGGAGACAGCGGTTATATGGCTGGCCCGGTTTATCCTTATGGACCTTATTCTAATGAAAGCACCATTCAAAGAGGCTCCCTCCTCACACTCGATTATTTTGGCGATCCGCTTACACCATTTGAGCCGGCACTTCCGGTAAATGGAGACCAACGAGTGGAAAGACTTGATCCCGAAGAGGTACCGTTTCATAACATCCCTGTCGTACCTTTACCTTATGGTTCGGCTACCGAAATCTTATCCCGTATGGAGGGCGAATTTGTACCAAACAGAAGCTGGCAAGGTGGTCTTCCTTATACCTATCGCCTTACAGGTGGACCAAACTTAAAGGTGAACGTTTTGGTTGATCAGCCTCACACACTTCAGCGGATTACAAACCCGATTGGTGTAATCCCCGGTAGCAAATATCCGGATGAATGGATTATTCTTGGAAGTCATCACGATGCATGGGGCTTTGGCACTACCGATCCTAATAGCGGTACTGCCATGCTACTGGTTTTAGCCGAAATATTGGGTGAAGAAGCAAGGAACGGTAATCCACCCAAAAGAAGCATTATGATTGGCCACTGGGATGCCGAAGAATTTCTGTTGATTGGCTCAACTGAATGGGTAGAGCACTTGCGAGATGAACTTGACGCAAGTGCAATTATGTACATCAATGCCGATATGTCGGTAACCGGGCCTAGTTTCAGGGCTTCATCATCCCCATCTTTAAAAAAATCCATATCTGAAGTTTCTCAGGTTATCTATCATCCGGACCAACCCGACAAAACCCTTTTCGAGACCTGGATTCGTAACCCCAATGATACAGAAGCGCCAATTGGGAATCTGGGTGGTGGCTCCGACCATGTAGGGTTTTATATGCATTTGGGTATCCCTTCGGCAGGCGTTGCCATTTCCGGACCTGTACCTGTTTATCACAGCAATTATGATACGTTTTGGTTTTATGAAAACCATCTCGATCCCGAGTTTGTTTATGGCCCAACATTAGGAAAAGTATATGCCGCATTAGCGCTTCGTTTTGCCCATGCTGATATTCTACCCTACGATATGAAACGTTATGCTATCGATCTTAAGGGTCATGTAGAAGCAAAGAATCGTCTTTTCCAACAAAACGACCATGAACTTCAAGTGCCATTATTCGAAGAATCTTTGTCAAATTTGGAACAAGTTCTAACTGAACTTCAGGAATTTCTTGCTATATCAGTCTTAGTAAGCGATGAAATAAAAGAGCAGATCAACAAAAAACTCATTCAATTTGAACGTGCGTTTTTACATGAAGGAGGTCTTGATTTTTCGGCCTGGTTGCAGTCTCTTTATGCGGCGCCTGATCCATATAGCGGGTACGCTTCCTGGATGTTACCTGCCTATCATTATGCTTTTCATGAAGGGTATGATGATGAACAGCTGAAGGAACTTGATCAAAAACACGCAGCTGCCATTAACCGCCTCATTGAAATGGCAGAAGCAGTTATGCAGGTTGAATGATAACGGCATCAGCCGGAACAACCGCGGGTTCCGAGAAACCCACCTCCTGAATGTCGTTTAATGATTTCAGCTTTAAGCTTGTTACCAAAGAATGATTTTTTCAATTCGATTTTTACTTGGCGGGTTGCATCAAGATCGAGGTTTTCGGGATAAAAAATTCGGATTCCATCCTGATCTAAGGATTTTTGACTTTCGGTTGGATTGGTAGACTTTGAAATGGAAGCTTTCAACCCTGAGGATTCTTTTTCAATAACGATATTTGCCTCTTTATCCATGGCATACATCAGAACGGGAGCATCAATAAAAAATCGTGGTTCAGCAGTTTTATCACTCATGACATGTAGTATTTGTTTGGTGCTTTTGATTTATCTAAAGTAGGTTGTTCGTATTTTCATTCCAAAAATATCTTTAGTCGGGTTGAGGACTATTTGAAATTCAAAGAAACTTAGCGTTTGGGCAACTTAGGGGAGGTTTTTTTCTTGAATTATTGAAATGTTGTTTTTGGTTCATCTCTTATTTTTTTACTTAATTAATCACCAATGAGTTATAAATATTCTTTCATTTAAACCCGAATTATGTATTAGGGATACATCATTATTATTTGTAGACATGTAGTCAAAAGCAAATATTAAAAAGCTTCTAAAGTGTAATTTGGGTTACACGATACGATATTGAATTGAATCAAAAATATAAAATATTTTCCAGGTTTATCTGTTGCCTACCTACTGCGCGGCGGACTCATAGAGATTAATCTGCGGTTATCTGCTTAAATCTGAGCAATCCGTGGTTAACTCCAAAAGTATTTGCAAGCTAGCAATTCACTTCTTAAATCAAACTCTAATTAATCTGTATAATATATAACATCATGTTCAAAGAGTCTGCTGCTCCATAGTACTCGTTTAGATATAGTTAATTTGCTTAGTGCTACTTTTAATAGAAAAAAATAACCAATAGTCACGACTGTATTTAAATGGATGGAAAGTTGTTACGCCTTAGCGAGAAAAAAATACTCTGAAACCTACCGACATATCAAGGCAAATTTAAAAATATTGATATTCGGTAATTTCAAATCATCAAAATAACTTTAAACAAAATTTCTTATTCTTTTTTAGGTTATAAATCTCTAAGAAGTTACAATATGCCAAAAAATATCCTCATTTTACTTGCACTCCTATTCCCTGCTTTGGCAATTGCACAAACTAAACCCGATTCCACTAAAATCGCCGAAATAAACCGACTGGGTACCATGCTTTATCAATATGATCAAGCTGCATGGCATGGCACTGATGCCATTATCCCATTAATGGTAGAAATTGAAAATTTAAGTGAGTTGATTCAAGGGTTCGTAGTTAAACAAACCGAATCGGGTTGGAGTAAAGCTTTTGGCAGAATTGAAAAATCGGATAAGGAACATGCTTTTTATATCGTGTTTGAAGCATTTTTAGATGAAAATTTCAGGGAGATTTCATCTCATTATTACGAGGATAACCGAATTGACATCGGTTTTTACAGAGACGCCATGAGAGCCCGAAATATAGCTGCCAAACGTTTTGAACCAAATGAAGAGGTGCCATTTAATACTGCCGTTATACCAGCTAATGATGATTTGTTTTACGTGTATTTCATGCCTGCTCAACCTGCGATTAATGTGCATTATGTTGGAGGTGATGTGCGCTTCACTTATTCGGTCTCTCAAGATAGCATTGTGGATACAAAGGTACTTCATCAAAGAATTCTAGCAGTTGACTTAAGGGATGATAATGTGTCAGCCTCTATAAGCACAGGCGTTTTATATGACCACCCGGTTGAAACGGATGTATTTTTTGCAATCAGCAGACGTCCAATTAGCGGAACCAATCTACGCCATATTGTTATGACGGAAACATGGATATATATGCTGGGTCCAAATGGGATATTCGACTACATAGATAGAGAGGAATATTTTAGCAGGGAAATAGATTGAAAGCATGTCAGTATTTAATCACTGAAACCGTTTTATTATCTATTAGAAGGCGTTGAAAACCAGGGATTTTGGTCGTATTCAATGCCGTTGCGAAAATAAAACCGCAGTATAGCTAATCTATTCGAGGATTTTATTTTTGTGACAAGGCAGAAGGCGGGCAAAATAACGGTTTCGCAAAGGATTCAATTACAGGCAATTAAATATATTGATACCTTCAACTCAAAATAAAAACCCGAATTACTCCATAAACGATAATTTATCGTTGTGAATAATCCGGGTTAAAGATCAAGCAGTGTTACTGTCCCTGCCCTAAAGAGAAACCTCTTTCGCCATCAAAATAATAGAGATTTTCCGTTTTTATAGCATCGAATCCATGCTCATGAACAGATTTCAATAGTTCAAAAATAGCATCATTCTGAATTGTTTCTTCGTTTTTAGTCATGAAACGACAACGCCAATGATCTGTACAGAATGTTTCTTTAAATCCATCGGGCCAAACTTTTACTCCACGGTTTGTTATCAAAACAAGTTCAAGTTTATCCGTTCCGGCTTCTTTCAATTTGTCACCAAAGGCTACAGCATCGCCTGTTCCATGGTGTATAAAAACATCAACACCCTTAAGCTCCTTTTTAGAAGTTTTTCGCTCATATTTGTGGAACTGAATAACTTCATTTCTTTCGCTTATAACAGCAGATAAATATTCCGGCTGTTGACCAAGTCGCTTGATTACTTCCTCGGCAAATTCCTTTGTATTTACCAACTTCTCACTCTTTTCGGCATCGTAAATATCACGGGTGTGAATTTTATCTTCAAGAGTTTTAAGCCAGGCATTTTCAATTTTTGCAGCAACTTCGCCTTCACCCAAGTGTCTTAACATTAAAATGGCACCCTGTAATAATCCACTTGGATTTGCAATTTTTTGGCCTGCAATATCAGGAGCTGAACCATGAATAGCTTCAAACATCGCACATTCTTCCCCAATATTACTTGATCCGCAAAGACCAACAGAGCCGGAAATTTGTGCTGCAATATCCGAAATAATATCACCGTATAAATTCGCTGTAACAATTACATCAAAATTTTCAGGCTGTTCGGCCAGTTTTGCAGAACCGATATCAATAATCATATGATCACTTTCGATATCAGGATACTGAGCTGCGAATTCATTAAAGACTTTTCTAAAGAGACCATCTGTCTGCTTCATGATATTGTCTTTGCTGAAGCATGTTACTTTTTTACGACCGTTAGTGCGAGCATATTCAAAAGCATATTTAACAATTTTCTCGCAACCGGGTCTGGTGATTAATTTCAAGCATTGTTCTACTTCATCGGTTTGGCGGTGCTCTATTCCGGCATATAAATCCTCTTCATTTTCTCTTACAATTACCATATCCATTTTTTCGTGCTTAGTATGCACGAACGGATGATAGCTTTTTATAGGCCTTACATTAGCAAAAAGGCTTAGGGTTTTGCGAGTGGTAACATTCAAACTTTTAAAACCGCCACCTTGAGGTGTTGTAATTGGCGCTTTAAGAAAGACTTTATTTTTACGGAGAATATCCCAACTTTCCGGTGAAATTCCGGATGTATGGCCACTAAGGTATGCTTTTTCTCCTATTACAATTTCATCGTATTCTAAAGGGGCACCGGCAGCCTTTAAAATCTCGAGGGTTGCTTCCATGATCTCAGGGCCAATTCCGTCGCCTTTAGCAATAGTAATTCTTTTCATGATATTCTCTTAATAAATGGATGTTTAAACTTTTTCTGTAATAATTGGGCCATCAAATAAATACTAAAAATGAGGCTCAGATAGTCGATATCTTACTCTAACTAAGGCGAAGCTTAATAATCTGTGACCTGCATGAACTAAACTTTTATGGTTTCAAACCTACATTTTCACCTTAAATAAGAATGACCAAAAATAAGGTTTCCAACCGAAAAAAACGAACCTTATACTCCCGGTTATCAATAGCTTTATTTTAGATTTACCGAACTAAAAAATTCTTGCTAAGGTTTTACAATCATATTTCAAATTCATTCTCTTCTTATGGCATTTTCCTGGAAACTTCACTCTCGTCCACCTCACGATTTTTTTCTTTGTTTAGATGTAGACAACTACTTCGATATTGAACACGACCCTGCTTCAATCCCGGAGCAAGGGTTCACTCGTTCTTTACCTCTTACAGAGAAAGATATCTTGGTAACCATTTTCTTTAATGGAGATCCGGAAGATCCCGTATTTACGATTGAATGTGATGAACAGCTTGATGATGCAGAAAAAAAAGAAGCAAATCGAGTGTTAGCAAGAATACTGGGTACTGATCTGGATTTGAGACCATTCTATAAAAAGATCAAGAATGATCCCCTTATGCAACCTTTGACCGAAGAATTGTACGGATTAAAACGGTTAAGCAGAGCAAACCTTTTTCAAGACGCCGTGAATCGTATCATCATAGCGCAAATTAATCACAAGCCAACAGCTAAAAAAATGGTTAATGGCGTTCGTATGGCCTATTCAACCCGTTTTGATACGCCTAAAGGCACCTTTTATGCCTGGCCCCGTCCAGAAAGACTGATTGGTGCCGATCCGGTTTCTCTAAAACAATACGGTCTTTCACTTAGGAAGGGTGAATATGTTGTTGGTTTAGCTCATGAGTTTGTTTCCGGTAATATGAATATGGAAAAACTTGAGAATCTGCATCCGTTACATTTTTATAATACCATTCTCAAAGTAAGAGGAATTGGCCCAACTACAGCTCAAGATTTGATGTTATTTCGGAATCGTAGTGATGCATGGTTTCCATCACATATAGATAAAGGAGAAGAAAAAGGAATAAGGAAATGGATTATTATGTCGTATGGAGGAGACCCCGATAACACAACAGACGAAAACTTCAAAAAAATGATTGCGCACTGGAAAGGCAACGAAAGTTTAGCATTAGAGCATTTATTTGTTAATTGGGTATTGAGTGAAAAACGGCGCGAATATCGATCTAAAAAGGCGTAAATTTATTCAATAATAACTATTCAGAATTCAATTACAAATGGACAAACATTTTTCAAAGCAGGTAACGATTGAATCATTCAAAAACCTGAATGTTGCTAAAGCAGTCATTGGCATTATGATTGCCAGCGGACTGGTTCTCATCTTTCTTTTTTGGCTACTTTATTTCCGTGACGGAGCAGAAGTCGTTCCAACATGGGTATATCAATTACCTTCACTTAATGCTTTTTTTAATAGTGTAGCTACAGTTCTACTAATTTTAGCTTTTATTGAAATTAAAAAAAGGCGTTTCGTTCAACATATGCGATACAACTTAGCGGCATTTGTGGCTTCTGCATTTTTTCTCATTAGCTATGTGCTTTATCATAATTTTGTCGGGCATACGCCTTTCCCGGGAGAAGGATGGATACGCCCCGTGTATTTCTTTATTTTGATAAGTCATATCATTTTGTCTGTAGCGGTAGTACCCTTAATCCTAAGCAGCTTCTTTTTTGCATTTGCCGGAAAGTTTGAGACTCACCGTAAGATTTCCAAGTTTACCTTTCCGATATGGATTTATGTTTCTATAACCGGAGTGGTAATTTTCTTTGTCTTAAATATTTATCTGTAAATCTGTCGATTTGCTTAATTATGAGCTCAGCAATTAAAACTTACTTATAATAATTAATGCACAATCTGATTTTCGGGCGAAATCTAGTATTACATTCCCAAAAATGACCTGTTTATTCTTTTTACTGCCCAAGCCCATTATGGTTAAATCGTGATTTGTGGCTTCATTAACCAATGTTTGGGTAACATCGTTACTTTTTATTACGATGCTACTCGACTTACCCGGCACAACATTTCTAGCAAAACCTTTTAGTTTCTTTTTTATTCCGTCAATTTTCTTATCGGGCGTGTTCTCAGGTAAAATTTGAAGGAAAGTAACTTCAGGTTCAATTTCACGCCATAAACTACCAATCAATCTTGCGCGAAGAGCATCATGTTCGGACATGCCTGCTACGGGAACAAGAATTTTTTTAGAGTTCAGAATTTGCCAGCCAGCAAATGGTTGACGGAAAACAATAACATCGCAAGCCGCTGATTTAACAAGGTTTTCAAGGTGATCAACCGTATCAGTATTTTGGAGATTACTAAGCCCCAATAGTAAACTTCTGCATTGGTGTGTTTCCACAACTCTGCTTATTTCATCCCAAGGTTCAGTAGCTATGGTAGTTAGTGCATCTGGACGAACATCAACCTCAAGAGAAGTCTCCAATGCTAACTGAAGCGTGCGCTGACTATTGGTTACTTTTTCCGGGATTAATGATTGTTCTTTGGGTGGAATTACAATTGATAATAAAAGTACGCGTCCTACGACAGGAGGTGCTAATGCATTCGCTACAAATACCATTGATTTTGCATTATCGGGGTTAGCTACAGGCACCAAAACCAATGGCTTTAATCCACGCAGGCGAACCATATCGGGGTCACGTGCTTCAGCAGCTGCATCATAAACCCTGGCTTTACCTGCAAAAAGAGCCATAAACAAAGCTACGCCCATTCCGAGCCATACAAGTGTAATGCCACCTGCTGCCGGCTCTGCAAAAGCTTGAAAAATTGCCAACCCGAAACAGGCAAGGAATCCAACAATAGGAATTAATGGGAAAAATGGCGTCTGAAATGTTTCGGTACTACTGAATGTACGTTTACGCATCAGGTAGCAAATAACATGACCAAGTGCGAACGTAATTAAAAAGATGAGAGATGATGCGGCACCGGCAGCCGCCACATTTGGCAGAACAATTATTAGTGTGCCAATAATAGCAGCCGTTACCAGTATGGCCGGAATGGGAGTACCTGTCTTTCTGTCAATATGAGACAATTGCCATGCTAAAGTTCTGTCGTTTGCCATTGCCAAAGCCACTCTCGATGCAGCAAAAATATTTGCCTGCAATGCAGTAAGCATGGAGATAATACCTGCAATGGTAACAAACCAAAGTCCAAACGAACCAAGATAATTTTCTGCTGCTATAGCTACTACAGTTTCAGGATATTGAGAACTAAGTTCAGCAATTTTTTGTCCGGGTTCCATTCCAACAGTCATCACAACAAATAATAATGGCAAATAAATAGTAAGCCCTATTATTAAAGTAGCAATCATAGCTTTTGGAATCGTTTTGGCCGGATTTTTGACCTCGCCACCAACAGCTGCAATTAAGTCAAACCCTTGCATTGCAATAAAAGTGTAACCCATAGCCATTAGAAGGCCGGTACCACCACCAGCAAAAAATGGTTCAAGGGTTGTAGTAACATGATCTAATGATGTTCGAAAAAAAGCAGCTAACCCTCCGGCAATTAAAACACCGAATACAATTACCTTGCCAATATTAACCCAGGTTCCTCCACCTCCATTTGACCTGGTAAGTGACCATGTATAACCACCTAAAGCGGTAAGAGCGAAAAACAAGATGATAGTTCTGCTACCAAACTGTTCGATTAAGTCGGGTGGTAAAATCTGTTGAACTGCAAACCATAAAAACGCGCCAAACCCAAGTGCATATAAAACGGCAGCTACTATGGATGCAAACCATACAATCCATCCAACTCCGAAGGCTACCTGCACACTTAATGCTTTTTTAGCAAAATTATAGGTACCCCCAGATTGCGGATTAGCTGTCGCCATTTCAGCAAAACTTAAAGCAGTAATAAATGCTATTATTCCATTTAAAACAAAAGCGAGTATAGCAGATGGTCCTGATACAGAAAAAGCCACACCTGCCAACGCAAGTATACCACCTCCAACCATGGCACCTACACCAACGCTGGTTGCGCCGGCTAAACCAAGTGTACGTTTGCTATCTTCGTTTGTAGTAGAAATAGTGAGCTCCTTGTTTTGTGGTGTGTAAAGATAATACTTATTGAATTACGAATTATAGAATTAAAAATGCAAGTACTTCAAAAAATGAGAGATTTTTATATTGAGGTGCTGGTTAACTATTATCTCAATTTGAGTTTTGTAGTTCTTTTCCGATTAGATTTCAAGCCATAGCAAATATATAGTAATTGCCTTTTTAAACGTTCTTTTTCCTGCATATTTACTTTTTTTGTCCCTCACCCTTCCTTCTTCCAAATAAGCTTGGTAATTCGTAGCACTTATTTAAATGGGAGAGAGTAATTCTTGTTATTACAACGAACTCTAAAAAACCAATTCAACAATTTATGGCTTTCTCCAAACTCTATCTATACATTGAAAACCCGTCTAATTTATGAAATCCATAAAGGCAAAGTATTTCATCGAGCACCTAAAATAAAAACCAGCCAAAATCTTCTTAATAACGAAACTAAAAAAGCACATTCAGGGTTTGAATTTTTGTAGTTTATTCATAACTTATAAGTCTTGTTTAAAACAAGCTTGAATCGGTAGCTCAGTTGGTAGAGCAACGGCCTTTTAAGCCGTGGGTCGAGGGTTCGAGCCCCTCCCGATTCACTTCAATCTCACACTTAGCCTATGCCTTGATAAGCATAGGCTTTTTTTATTTAAGCCCATCTCTGTCAAAAAACAAAAGCAAGTAAGTTTCCAATAAAGTATCTTGTTTCAAGATGAAATCAAAAAATACAATGTATGAAAATTGACCATATTGGAATTGCTGTTACCGATCTAAACAATTCAATCAAGCTTTTTGAAACCCTTTTAAACACACCCTGTTATAAACGGGAAATAGTAGAAAGTGAAAACGTAGAAACAGCATTTTTTCAAACCGGAGAATCTAAAGTGGAATTATTAGGTGCTTCCGGCCCAGATTCTGTAATCACAAAATTTATAGAAAAAAGAGGTGAAGGAATGCATCATACAGCATTTGAAGTAGATGATTTAGATGCAGAAATTACCCGACTTCAGCAGTTAGGTTATCGCTTCTTAACGGAAAGTCCCAAAATGGGCGCCGATAACAAACGTATTATTTTTTTGCACCCCAAAGATACCAATGGGATGCTTGTAGAACTTTGTCAATCAGTTTAATCATAACCAACTTTTAAGCCTATGTTATTTTTTAAGATAATCAAAAACTACTTTGCTCTGATATTTTTGATCGTTGCTATTGTACCTCAGTTACATGCTCAGCAACCATTAAGTATAGATGATATTGTTAGTATTCAAACAGTAACAACTTCGGTTATCAACCCCGCAGGCACACACGTTGCATACTCGTTAAGTGTGCCCCCTGCCGAAGATGCAAACATGGCACGTTCTAGATCTCATCTATTAATTATGGAGATTGAATCCGGTGAGCAAGTTCGTGTTACAACCGGTGCCGGAAATCCGCATTGGAATGCCGATGGACGCTTGTTTTTTACGCACAGAAATACAGAGCATCACCCGGCAACACAAGTCTATGCCGTAGATTCCAATGCATCTAACTTAAGCCGAATTACAAATGCCGACCATGGTGTAAATCAGTACACTGTAAGTGCAGATGGCACTACCATAGCATACACCTCAACCGACCCGGAAAGTCCGGAAAGAGCTGAAATGCGTGAGCTTGGCTATGATATGATTGTATACAGCGATGACCCAAGAAGTGTTAGAATGTTTGTGCAGCCTGTAAGTGGAGGTAATTCTCGTAGTTTAACACCGGATGGATGGCTTGTACAGGATATGGCGCTATCACCAAATGGACGACAGGCGATTATTCGCGTTACAGATAATCCTTTGGCTGATTACGACCTCATGTTTAGTGAGCTTTACAGGGTAAACATACAAACCGGGCAAACCCAACTCTTTACTGCTACAGAAGGTAAACTCGACATGATTACTTATTCTCCGGATGGTTCAAGAGTAGCTTTCTTAGGTGCAAAAGTCTTTAGTGACCCACTACCACAAAGAATTTGGATTGCTAATGCCGACGGTTCCAACAAAAGAGACATTACACCCGATGATTATGTTGGAACTCCTGAATGGATTCATTGGGAAGATAACAACACAATTCTATTTGCGGCTCTGCAAAGTACTACTACAGCCTTAAATCGTATTTCTGCTAATGGAGGCTCTATTACCGAAGTAATTGGTAGTGATGCCGGAATACTTCGTAGTGCAAGTTTTGCTAATGATGGCAATCGATTTACTGCTGCCATTAATACCAATACACACCCCGGTGAGGTTTTTGTAGGATCGAAAAGTGACGGCACTGTTGAAAGAGTGACTTTTCACAATGAATTTTTAAACGAAAGAAGCCTGGGAAGACAAGTAACTATCCGTTGGAATGGGGCAGATGATAAGCACATGGAAGGTGTATTAATTTATCCTGTTGGGTATACAGAAGGTATTCGGTATCCGCTCACCATTTTACCGCATGGCGGTCCTGAAGGAACAAGTTTAGATGGATGGAATACACGTGCTTTATATCCGGTTCAACTATTAGCCGGTGAAGGATATGTAGTTTTTAAGCCTAATTATAGAGGTAGTGGTGGCCGTGGTTCGTCATTTACAATGGCGAATCATCGTGATTTAGGTGGTAAAGAGTTCGAAGATGTTTTATTCGGAATAGACTACCTTGAACAAATTGGATTGATTGACCCAACACGTGTAGGTATAAGCGGAACCTCTTATGGTGGCTATTTTGCAGCTTGGGCAGGAACCCGATATAGCGATCGTTTTGCGGCCGCAATTACTTTTGCCGGTCTTTCCAACTGGATTTCGTTTACAGGAACAACCGATATACCGGTGGAAATGTCGTTAACGCACTGGGACTTATGGTGGTTTGACAATCCCGGTCAGTATATGGACAGATCTCCAATTGCTCATTTAAACTTTGCAAATACGCCTATTTTAGTTGCTACAGGCTTGGCAGATGAGCGCGTACACCCGGAACAAGCTATACAGCTTTATAATTTTTTAAGGCTTTTAGACATTCCAACTGATTTGATTCTCTATCCACGTCAACCTCATGGGTTGATTGAGCGCGCGCATCAAATTCATTTCATGGAGCAAGTAGTTAACTGGTTCAATACGTATTTAGATTAACCCAAATTATTGACTTTACAAAAAGCCTGTGGTCTTGAACTGTGGGATTTTTTATTTGAATGGTAAATTATCTGATTTCAACGCCGCTTTTAATAGCTTACTGTATGACTTTGACGGAATTTCAATACAGCCAAACTGAGCCAAATGATCGGTCTTGAATTGCACATCCCATAGGCTATACCCATTTCTCTTAAGAATATTATAACAAAAATAAATAGCAGCTTTATGGGCCTCATCATGACTTTGATAAACAGATTCTGCAAAAAAAACAGAACCTAAATGAAGTCCATACAATCCTCCTGCTAATTCCCCGTCTTTCCAAACCTCAACAGAATCTACGTATCCTAAATTGTGAAGATGTACGTATGTATCACGAATAATTGGATTAATCCATGAAGGCTCTTGTTTGCCGCAGTTCTCAATAACTTCGTTTAAGCTTTTGCTTATTGCCGGCTTAAATCCAAACTTTTTAAAATACCGCAGGCTTCGTTTAGATATATGAAAGTTATCCATTGGAATGATACCACGCAGATGGGCTGTGTACCAAAAAATGGGAGCTTCTTCGTCTGCACTTTCGGCCATGGGAAAATAGCCTTGGGTATATGCATTTATAACTGTTTCGGGAGGTAAAACCAGCATTTCGGGGAATCAAAGAAAATTAGAATCAGTTGGTTAGCTTATCGATATAAAAACGCCGAACTTTTTCGATTTGAAGGTCAAGATCTTTGTCATCTTTACTTTCTATAGGGAATGGTTTAAAGTACTTTAATGTAACTTTTCCGGGTTTGGTAAGCAAACTCCCACCCGGACATATATCAATAGCACCTTTAATAAGGACGGGTACGATTGGATAGTCTAAATCACGGGCAATAAAAAAAGCACCCTTTTTAAATTTACCAACCGGTAACTCATGCTTCCGCGAACCTTCCGGTGCGATAAAAAGGGACAAGTTTTTTTGTCTGATTGAATCATAAGTTTTATGAATTCGGCTTAAAGCTTTTTCCCTGTTACTTCTATCAATAAACACTTGCCCTGTCAACTTACCAAGAATAAAAAAGAACGGATTGTATTGAAGCTCTTTTTTAGCAACATAACGTACATTAGGAAATCCTGCAGAAATAATGATAAATAAATCTAAAGTTGAGCTATGATTAGAAATATAAACAGCGGGAATATCAGGAGTGAATTCCATTTTGTCATACTCTAATTTTACCCCAAGAATACGAAGCGCTGTCCGACCGAAAACGGGGCCCAAATTATTTATAAACCAATTCGTAAGCTTACCAAAACTTAAAAAAACACCAATTATTACCACTACAGTTACCAATGCAAGAAGCACAAAAATTAAAATCGTACCTACAAAAGAACGAATATAGTCTATACTATTAAATGATGTAGTATGAGGTTGCCCTGCAATTGTTTCCATGTAGGAGTATACTAAAAAAGCAGGAGTATTTGGGGCATAAATAATTCGTTATTGATTTAGAAAACTAATTCTCTTTATCTGGATTATTAGCTCAATCATATAGTTTTTTTTATTATTATTAGTGTTCGATACAAACTAAAGGAAAAAACCTGAAATCACCTAAGTTCATTTTATTTTATCTTTTATTGCTGCTTATAACTAATACTTTTAATGTGTTATCAGTAACTGCAAAGCAGCAATTACCTTCCGGCTATCCGGTTGTGACCAATTATGATCATCGCACTTCGTTTATCGGAGCCGGACAAACATATAATATTGCTGAGGATAATCGTGGGGTTATTTATTTCGGAAATCACATCCACGGGATACAGATTTGGGATGGAGATGGCTGGCACCGGGTGCATTTGGGGAATAATCGGGGCGCAATCAGCCTGCTCTGGCATCCTGACGAAGAGCGTATGTACTATAGCACGGATTTCACCTTTGGGTATCTTGATGTTTCTGCCTCAAACGAATACATCCCCGTAAGTTTATCTGAATATCTGGAGCCGGACGAAATTTCGAAAGAGCGCTTTTGGCGAATGCGCCACTGGAACGGCAAAATTCTGGTAAAAAGCTCCAGTCAGATTCTCAGTTGGGATGGAAACGAAGTCCAGGTACTGTTCGAATCCGACAAACTGGTAAATCGTCTGCATGTTGCCGGCGACGCTTTTTGGTTTCATGTGGAGAAACACGGTATGTACCGCGGCGATGAAAACGGGATTGAGCCGTTTGACCTGCAAACTCCAGACAGAAACCAATATGCGATCGGCGTTTTTGATGCGAATGATGGCGTCACGTTTGTCACTCAAAGCGGATATTTGATTCAATACAATCATTCAAACGAGTCTTTTACTGCCCGAAGTGAACCGTTGATGCTCGGAATGCGGTGGGCGCGGGTTATCCAAAATCAGTCGGGCGGATATACGATGGTGGATGGCCGCACGGGCGTCTATTTTTTCCATGAAGATGGTTCCCCGGATGTGCATCTGACCGAGTCGCACGGACTCCCCACGAACCGGAAAGAATTCCTGTTTGAAGACAGCAGCGAAAATATCTGGGTCGGTGGTGGCATTGGAGTTTCCTTAATTGAGTACGCTTCGCCACTGCGCGTTTTATCCGGTGAGCAGCGCGTCCCCCCGAATTCCCAGAGCCTGAAATATCATCAGGGTGAGCTTTTTGTTTCCGGCTCCACGCTGTTTAAATGGAATGCTGATCAAAATAACTGGGATTCACTCATTGATCTTCCCAACCGTATCCTCAATATCCGCTCGGATGGAACTTCGCTTTTTGCCGCCGGAACAGCAGGATTATTGCAATACAAAGACGGCCGCGTGTATCATCCTTACACTTACGGCACGTACGATATCGCGTTTTCTGATCACCACGATGATCTGGTTTTTGTGATTGGCTCCCGCTGGCTGAAGTTTTTTCTGAAGGATGAAAACGACATCGTGCAGCGTAAAATCTACGAGATTGACTTTGAAGCAATCGGCTATTCTGTTCATGAAGATAATCAGGGGCGAATTTGGGTTGGAACCGGAAACCGGGGCATCATCCGAATCACATATACACGAGATGGTAATAATTTTACGGTGGATGAATTTCGCCGTTTCGGCACGGATGACGGACTTCCGCCGGGCAATTTTAATTACACATTTAAAGTCGGCGATAGGCTTTTTTTCACCACAAGTGAACAATATTATGCGTTCGATGAAGAAACCGAAACCTTTTATCCTTACACCCCTTTCGAGAAGCCTTTCGATTTTCATATCAAAACCCCGTGGCCAACGGTTGAGGATAATTTTAACAGACTTTGGCTCGATTTGAATGGTGCTCAGCTCGGGTATCTTAATCTTGCCACTGAACCACCGCATGAGTGGACCTACATGCCATTTCGTCGTCACGCACCGCTTTTACACATTCATAGTTTTGTGACTCCGACTGAAAACGAGCTTTACACCATCTCCGATTTTACGATATCGCGATTTGATTTAACGAAACTGGATCTCATGCCCCGTCTCGGTAGCGCGATTATCAATCAGGTTAATTTGGGTGTAGATTCGCTTTTGAGTGGCCCGGCAGGTCCCATTCAGTGGACA